>JACAFA010000038.1 GCA_013388525.1 Ignavibacteriaceae bacterium
AGCAACACAGGCTCCACAGCCAATACAGGAGGCAGCATCCATTGCCAAACTGGCAATATCTTTAGGAATCGGGATTACGTTTGCATCTGGTGCACCGCCTGTGTTAACAGAGACATAACCGCCGGCTTGCAATATTTTATCAAAGCCAGAACGATCAACCATCAAATCCTTTATAACCGGAAATGCTTTTGCTCTGAAGGGTTCGACCCAGATCGTATCACCATCTTTAAAGTTTCGCATATGAAGCTGGCAGGTAGCAATTTTCGCTAAAGGTCCATGTGGTCTTCCATTAATAACTAAACCACAAGTTCCACAAATTCCTTCGCGGCAATCGCTTTCAAAGTGGATAGCTTCTTCTCCTTTTGCTTCGAGTGAGTTATTTATTTCATCGAGCATTTCAAGAAAAGAAGCATCAGGCGATACCTGAACGTCATAATCAACGAAACTGCCGACCGTATTAAAATTTTTCTGACGCCAAATTTTAAGCTTTAGATTTAATTTTTTCTGTTCCATTATTTGTAACTCCTTACAGCAAGTTTCAGATATTCAAACTTAAGTTCTTCTTTATGTAAGTTCCATTTACTTTCTCCTGCAAATTCCCACGCTGCCACATATGAATAGTTTTCATCGTCACGTTTAGCTTCACCATCTTCAAACTGATATTCAACTCTGAAATGACCTCCGCATGATTCGTTTCTATCCAGAGCATCAAGAGCCATCAGTTCGCCGAGCTCAAAGTAGTCAACCAATCTGCCCGCTCTTTCGAGAGTTTGATTTACATCGTCACCACTTCCCGGAATCGTAACATTTTTCCAAAATTCCTCTTTGAGATCACGGATTTCTTTCACTGCTTCTTTCAATCCTTTTTCATCACGAGCCATTCCAACTTTATTCCACATAATTCTTCCAAGTTGTTTATGGATATCATCAACCGTTCGTTTTCCTTTTATTGAAATTAGCTTATTAGTGAGATCTTTAACTTCTTTTGCAACTCTTTCAAATTCGGGATGGTCTGTTTTAACTAACGCCGGTTTATCTCCTGCAAGATAATTTCCCATTGTGTAAGGAATAACAAAATAGCCATCAGCCAGACCTTGCATAAGTGCAGAAGCTCCTAATCGATTAGCTCCGTGATCTGAGAAATTAGCTTCACCAAGAACGAACAATCCGGGAATGGTGCTCATTAAATTATAGTCAACCCAGAGACCACCCATAGTATAATGTGGTGCAGGGTAAATCATCATCGGAGTTTTATATGGATTTTCTCCGGTGATTGTTTCATAAATCTCAAACAAATTTCCATATCGTTCTTCAATTACTTTTTGACCAAGTCGTTTTATTGCCTCGCTGAAATCGAGGTAAACTGCATCTCCGCCTTTAGCACCTCTTCCTTCATCACAAACCTCTTTCGCTGCACGTGATGAGATGTCTCTTGGTGCAAGATTTCCGAATGATGGATATTTTCTTTCGAGGTAATAATCTCTTTCATCTTCAGGAATATCATTTGGATTCCGCATATCATTCTTCTTTTTGGAAACCCAAACTCTTCCGTCGTTACGTAATGATTCACTCATCAATGTAAGTTTTGATTGAGATTCGCCGTGTAATGGCAAACAGGTTGGATGAATTTGCGTAAAACAGGGATTCGCGAAATAAGCTCCGCGTTTGTGCGCGCGCCATATAGCAGTTGCGTTACAATTCATTGCATTTGTTGATAAGAAGAAAACATTTGAATATCCTCCGGTTGCAAGAACAACAGCGTGTGCAGAATATTTTTCAATTTCGCCGGTTAATAAATTTCTGCAAACAATTCCCTTTGCCTGACCATCAATAACCACCAGGTCAAGCATCTCTCTTCTGGTATATAATTTAACACTTCCAGAACCAATTTGTCTGTTCAGAGCACTGACTGCACCAAGCAAAAGCTGCTGACCCGTTTGACCACGTGCATAAAAAGTTCGTGAAACTTGTGCCCCACCAAAGGAACGATTATCTAAAAGTCCACCATATTCTCTGGCAAAGGGAACTCCCTGCGCAACACACTGATCAATAATATTTCCACTTACTTCGGCAAGACGGTAAACATTGGCTTCGCGCGCACGGAAGTCACCGCCTTTAATAGTATCGTAAAATAGTCTGTATGTAGAATCACCATCGTTCTGATAATTTTTTGAAGCGTTAATTCCACCCTGAGCAGCAATACTATGAGCTCTTCTTGCACTATCGTGAAAAGTAAATGCTTTAACATTGTAACCAAGTTCACCAAGAGTTGCAGCCGCAGATGCGCCAGCTAAACCTGTACCTACAACTATAATCTCAAATTTCCTTTTATTGGAGGGATTGACAAGCTTCATGTTGAATTTGTGGTTAGTCCACTTTTCGGAAATATTTCCATCAGGAATTTTAGGATCTAATTTTGTCATTGATTACCTCCATAAAAAAGGAAAAAGTAAATCGGCATCGAAGCAAATCCTGATGCCATAATAATTGCATAAAGAGTTCCAAGTTTTTTTATGAATGGAGTGTACTTGTTGTGGTTCCATCCAAAAGTCTGGAAAGCACTTTGAAAACCATGATTCAAATGAAATCCAAGCAAAACCATTGCAATGACATAAAGCAGGACATACCACCAGATGCTAAAAAAGTAAACGACTATATCAAAGTACTGATGAATCTCTGCAAGACCCATTGGATCGTGAACATTGAACCTCCAGAAAAAAGTACCCAAATGAGAGACAAGAAAAATAAATACAATAGAACCAGACAGGAACATTGTTCTGGAGAATACATTACTGTTTTCTGAGGAACCCTTCACCTTATATGTAATACCACGTGCATTTCTATTTTCAATCCACAGCCTTACTCCATTAAATATGTGAAGAATAAAAGCAGTGAGCAAAACAATTTCGATAACACGTATAAGTGGTTTGATAACATCCAAAGCACTGACATAACCATTAAATGCTTCAGCACCAAAGAACAAAGTAATATTGCCAATAAGATGAATAATCAGAAAAATTAGCAGGAAGCTTCCGGTTACAGCCATAACCAGCTTCTTGCCAATTGAAGAATTTAAGAACTTAGTAAATGAACTCATAAGCAGACTCCTTCTTCATCCGTTAATTAATGAACTCAATTATTGAACACACAAAGAATTTATTTGGTTCACACGCTGACGGAGAGATTATTTTAATGAATGTCAACAATTTTCGAGATGCAGTATTATTAAGTAGAAATTTGCTGATCAAAATTATCATTAAGAAAATCTAAAATCAATTTTATGCTACAATAGTTGCGTGAACGCAAAAATTATGTTGTTTTAAATCCTTATTAAGATTAAGTTTAGATAAGAATAAATTAATAATCATGTAACAAGGAGTCTCTTATGCTAAAAATTTCTCAGCTCACTTTTCTTTGTATGACGATACTTCAGATTATTTTATTCAATGGATTCAGTCAAACTCAACCGATCTCAGAAGAAGTTTCACCAATCGAGACTGAAGTTGATTCCACTTTCATCACAATGAACGACTTCCCTCAAGTTGATGTGATCGGCAGGAAACCTTCTCTTCTAAATCGTATTCCAGGCTCAGCTAACATTATTACAGAAGCATCTTTAAAGAGCGATAAACCACTCACCGGAAATGAAATTTTTAAAAAAGTAACCGGAGTAAATGTTGTTGATGAGGAAGGTGCAGGTTTGAGAGCAAATATTGGAATGAGAGGACTCGATCCTGACAGAAGCAGAAATGTTTTAATGATGGAAGATGGAGTACCAATCGCTCTCGCACCTTACGGTGAACCGGAAATGTATTACACTCCCGCAATTGACAGAATGAAGAGCATAGAAATTTTAAAAGGCAGTGGTTCAATTCTTTATGGTCCGCAAACCATCGGCGGAGTTATTAATTACATAACAAATGACCCTCCACTTGATCCTGCTTTTGCTCTTTCAATGAGAGGTGGTGATGGCGGCTATTTTACCGGGCAGGCTGGTTATGGTTCTACTGTTGATAATGTTGGGTTTCAAATGGGGATTTTGCACAAACAAGCGGACAAACTTGGTATCACAAGATTTGATATAAATGATCTTACTGCTAAAATCAGATTTCAGCTTAGTGAAAAATCGAGAATAGGTATCAAGCTTGCATACTATGATGAAAACTCAAACTCAACTTATGTTGGATTAACACAAGGTATGTATGACAATCAAGAATACTATACAATCATTGCTCCAAATGACGAACTGGATATAAGAAGATATTCTGCTAATCTTACTCATGATTATTTTTTTTCCAATAATGCTTTTCTCAGAACAACCGTTTACGGTTACACAACAACAAGAAACTGGCTTCGTCAGGATTTCAGCAGAACACCAATTTCAAACGGAACGGGTGTTATTTGGGGAGATACCTCGGTTACCCGCGGCGCAATTTATATGAGAAAAAGTACTGCAAACAGAAACAGACAATTTGAAGTAGCCGGTGTCGAACCAAGAGTCCATTACAATTACAGTATTGGAAATATTCAAAATGAACTTGACGGCGGAATAAGATTTCATTATGAAAGAGCATTCGAGCAAAGAATAGATGGTCAGACTGCAGATGCTAAATCCGGCAATTTAAGAGAAGATGAAATAAGAACAGGCTACGCAGAAAGTGTATTTGCTCAGAACAGAATTTTTATTAGCTCAAATTTCACGGTAATACCTGGAATAAGATTAGAAAATTTTCACTTTGAACGAGACATTTACAGAATTGCATACAAGGATACAAGTATTACAAATAATGATGATTTGTTTACTCCGATACCCGGGATTGGATTTAACTATAACTTCAATGATGATTACTCGATATTTGCTGGGGTGCACAGAGGATATGCACCTCCCAGAATAAAAGATGCAATAACAAACAGCGGCGAAGCATTAAATCTTGATGCAGAATTAAGCTGGAATTATGAAGCAGGAATCAGAGCAAATTTTATTTCACCAATTTATTTTGAGCTTACCGGATTCCTGATGAACTTTTCAAACCAGGTAATTCCTGTATCAGTATCTTCGGGCGGATCGGGTACAGAATTAGTAAACGGCGGCGAAACAATGCACGTTGGGGCTGAAGCTGGAATCCGTTTTGACATTCATCAGCTTTTAAGAACTAAATACATTATTTCCCTATCGGTATATTCAACTTATGCACATTCAACTTACAGCAGTGACCGTTTCATAACTGTTGGGAATCAAACCATCAATGTTAAGAATAACAAACTACCTTATGCACCTGAATTCTTACTTACTTCCAGTCTGGATTTTAATACACCATTTGGACTCGGTATTAATCTTTCAGCAACCTATGTGGGAGAACAATTCACTGATGAACTTAACACAATCGAAGCTTCTCCAAGCGGCGAAACAGGACTGATGCCTTCATTCATCACTGCTGATTTAACAGCAAGCTATCTTATTCCCGCATTGAACAGCAATGTATTTTTTTCTGTAAAAAATTTAATGGATGAAAGGTATATCGCAAGTAGAAGACCTCAGGGAATCAAGGTTGGTATTCCTCGGTTTATCTCGGCTGGAATAGAACTCTCTTTGTAATTCTTTTATTCCTCAACTAATTTTTTTTTTCAATCAAAGTAGTGGCGTTAAAGTCACTACTTTTATACTTTCAATATTATGACTTGACGGGAAGAATCTTATTTTTGCATCCTAAATCATATTTATTAAAATTTTACTGATTCACGGATGAATAAAACATTTCATAAAATATATGTTGGTTTGTTTCTGGTTGTCGGAGTCAGCGTTACCGTTCTTCTTGCAATAAATGGATTTACATATTACTCAACTCCACTGGAAGAACGATTTTTCAACCCTGAACATGAATTGCTTAAACCGAGCGGTGCATTGGGACACGGTTTTGGAATTATCGGAACATTGATGATGATAGTTGGTGTTGGTGTTTATATGATTAGAAAAAGATTTAGAAAATTTTTTAATATCGG
>JACAFA010000299.1 GCA_013388525.1 Ignavibacteriaceae bacterium
AGAAGACACTGGAAAACGTGCTCTCTGCACCGGTCTATATCGCTGTGCTCGTTGACTCGACTGCCAAATATCCTGATTACTTCTCTATGACGGAACCCTGGCCGCAGAGAATCTGATGATTGCCGCCCGCGGCCTCGGCTATGGAACCGGCTTTTTTACCTCCTTTTTTCCGGAAGAGAAGATGAAGAAATTTTTCAACATCCCAGAGCAGTACAAGCTCATCTGCTTTACTCCTGTTGGAGTCCCTGAGGAATGGCCCCAAACTCCGGCCAAGAAGAAGCTAGAGGAGTTGGTTATCTTTGAAAAATTTTAAAATAAAGTGATTGAAGAAAAAAGAAAAAACCGAAGGCTATCGCTAGCAAATTGTCGATACGCTCTGCGACCTAATTGCCATCCCGACTGTAAACCCGCTGGGCAAGTTTTATCGGGAGTGTGGGGATTATCTCTCCAGGAAATTAAAAGACTGGGAATTTGAGCAGCGGATCATCACTGTCCCGAATAAAAATTATCCCCGCTTCTCGATCATCAGATTTCATGGAAAGGGCGAGCGCAGCCTCCTTTTCCACGGCCATTATGACCTTGTGCCCGAATTTTTTCCTGAGCAATTCAAACCCTGCCTCCAGGGCGATCGCCTCTACGGCCGCGGCAGCTCGGAGATGAAAGGCGGGCTGATGGCCATGCCTTTTGCCCTTTTGGCTCTCAAGGAATGCGGGCTGGAGCTAAAGGGAAGGATTACTTTCTCCTTTGTGCCTGATGAAGAAAGCGGCGTCGGCTTTAATATCGTTCCTGACAGAGCCTTCTTCACCATCGACCGCAGAATCAACCCTGAGGAGAGCCTGGCTGAAGCCAAAAAAGAGCTGATGAGCCTTTTAGATAATTACAAGAAGAAGGGCATCGAGATAGAGGTAAAAATTCTACAGGAAGGAGAATCATCTGTTTCAGACACAAAGGCTGCTCTCGCTTCAGCCTTGAAAGAGACAGTTAGAGATGCCACAGAAAAAATCCCTCGCTTCGAGCTCAGCCCAGGCCTGATTGAGATTCGCTTTTTCAACAAGCGGGAAATTCCAGGTTTCGCCTACGGCCCCGGCCTTCTTGAAGTCTCCCACGGAGCTGAGGAATATGTTCGAGTCTCCGATATTCTGAATTGCGCCAAAATTTATTCCCTGAGAGCCGCCCGGCTTCTGACATAAAATCATAGGTGTCGTTTTCTGAATTTCATTCTTCCTGTTGACAGCTTTTTTCTTCTACTGTATATTACAGAGCCTTTAGTAATGTAAGCCTAAGCAATAAGGGAAATGGTTGTTGGAGAAAAAAGTTTATAACTTCCTTTTTAGGAAGTTTGAATGCATATTCTGGCCCAAAGTGGCCGCTGATTCTGGTCCAATCCGGCCACTGATTCTGGTCGAAAGTGGCCACCCATTCTGGTTGATTCCGGCCACTTTTTTCGCTTCTCCAGAATCTAGGAAGGATGAAGCGGCGCTGGATAACTTAGGCGAAATGAGCCATCTTGTGTCTTCTGAACAAAGGAGGACAAGATGGCTCAAAAGAGGTTATCCGTGCGTAAGATTAAAGAGATTCTCCGTTTGAAATGGGAATCAGGGCTTTCTAACCGGGCAATAGCCAGGGCCTGTTCCATCGGGAGAGAGACGGTGCGGGAGTATCTGGAGCGGGCTGCGGAGGCTGGGGTGAGCTGGCCTCTGCCGGAAGGATTGACTGAGGAGGAGCTGGAGCATCGGCTTTTTCCCTTTGAGATTCGACTGGGTGGGGAGCGAGAACTCCCGGATTGGTCGGAGGTCCATCGGGAGCTGAAGAGGAAGGGGGTTACACGCAGGCTTTTGTGGCTGGAATACTGCGAGGAGAGGGAGGCGCCTTACAGTTATCCTCAGTTTTGCGAGCTCTACAATCGTTGGGCAAAAAAGCTTGATCCTGTGATGCGGTTGACGCACAAGGCGGGGGAAAAACTTTTTATTGATTATGCGGGGCTTGTCATTCCCTATGTCTGGCAGGCGATAGGGGAAGAGCGTGAGGCTCATGTGTTTGTCGCGACTCTGGGGGCAAGCTCTTATATCTATGCCGAGGCCCAGTCCTCCCAGGCTATGGACTCTTGGATAGGAGCCCATGTGCGGGCTTTTGAGTTTTTTGGCGGTGTGCCCGAGATCCTTGTCCCGGATAATACCAAGACAGGGATCACATCTCCTTGCCGGTATGAACCGGATATAAACCCCACCTACCAGGAGATGGCGGAACATTATGGGGCCGCAGTCATTCCTGCCAGAGTCCGACATCCCAGAGACAAAGCCAAAGTGGAGTCGGGTGTGCAGGTTGTCGAATACTGGGTCATAGCCCCTTTAAGAAAACGACAGTTCTTCAGCATCGAAGAGATTAACCAGGCCCTTTGGGAAAAACTTTCTGAGCTCAACACGAGAGAGATGCGCCATCTGGGGAAAAGTCGCCAAGAGCTCTTTGAGGAGCTGGACAAGCCGGCGTTAAAGCCCTTACCCGAAAGAGCTTATGAACTGGCTGAATGGAAGCGGGCCAAAGTCAGCATCGATTATCATCTGGAGTATGCCGGCCATTACTACAGCGTTCCTTATCTGCTCATTCATAAAGACGTTAACATCAGAGCCACAGAAAACGTGATTGAGGTCTTCTCTAAGGGAAAGAGAGTGGCCTCGCATAAAAGGGATGACTCAAAAGGACGACATTCCACTCTGGCGGAGCATATGCCGGAGTCTCATCGTCTGTATGGCGAATGGAATCCGGAGCGTTTCATCCGCTGGGCGGAGCGAAGTGGCTCGGCTACAGCCGAGATGGTCCGCGCTCTTCTCTGCGCCCGCCGCCATCTCGAGCAAGGGTATCGTTCCTCGCTCGGTCTCCTGCGGCTGGAGAGTCGTTACGGGAAAGAACGACTGGAGGCGGCTTGCCAACGGGCGCTTTCCTTTGGTCTTCATTCCTACAAGGGGGTGAAGAATATCCTAGAAGCAGGGCTTGATAAAGTCACGCGGGAAGAGCCGCTCTCTGTGTCCGCGAAAGCTCACCTCAACATTCGCGGGACAAAATATTACTCCTGAAACGAAGGGTTAGATATGGCTCAACTCGAGATCGTCGATTGTAGAGCATCTGAGAGCCTCGTTTTTCGCCCGCTGAGGCCTTTAAGCGCAAAAAGAGGAAAACTCTTATCGTGTGAGATGGATCCATGAGGAGGAAATAATGCTTAGACAGCCTCTCATCGACAAAGTCGCCTCGATGAAACTGAGGGGTATGCTGGAAGGCCTGCAAGAGCAGATGGAAAACCCGCAATACAAGAAACTGTCTTTCGAAGAGCGTCTGGGACTGCTCTTGGATCGAGAGTGGAACCTGCGACAAGACAGAGGGCTCAGACGCCGTCTTCAGGTGGCCCGTCTGAGAGAAGAAGCTGTCATGGAAGACCTGGAGATGTCCTCCAAGCGAGGCCTGGAGAGAAGTCTGGTGCTTTATCTTGCCGAGGACGAGTGGATCCGGCAAAAGCTCAATGTCATCATCACCGGTCCCACGGGAGCAGGAAAGACTTACCTGGCCTGTGCTTTAGGCCATGCGGCCTGCCGGAATAACTTTTCCGTTCGCTATTTTCAGATGTCTCGCTTGCTACAGAAACTCATCCTGTCTCATGCCGATGGCTCCTCGCCCAAGTTCCTGAACTCTCTGGCCAAGGCTCATCTGTTGATCATAGACGATTGGCTGCGAAGTCCTGTATCTAAGACACAAACAAACGACATCCTGGAGATCATAGATGATCGCTACAAACGAAGCTCAACGCTTCTGGCCACACAGATTCCTGTGGCAGAATGGCACGAGAGAATGGGAGATCCAACCCTTTCGGATGCAATAATGGACAGAATCGTCCATAACTCTTACAGACTTGAACTGAAAGGAGAGTCGATGAGGAAACGACATTCAAACTTGACTCATTCCGGCCACAAGGAGTTATAATGATCACCCAGCGTCGCTTCGCTCCGATAAGTGGCCGGATTGCTCCAGAATCGGTGGCCAGATTCATCAGAATATGCAGTTTGAAGGAGGGAGATCATGAAAAAAGTTTTTTTTCTGGCGATATGCTCTTCGTTGCTCATCATAATAGCCACCTTATCAGGCCAGAAAAAGAGCTATGACCTTTTTGAAAGGCCAAAAGCATGCGCCCAGTGTCATAAAGAAATTTACATGCAGTGGAAACAGGCCATGATGTCCCAGGCGTACACCCATCACTGGGATGAGATTGAGTATTTCAAGCTGGCCCTTCCCCAAGCTGAGAAGGACCCTAAGGTCGCTGAAATCAAGGCTGGATGCAACGGCTGCCATGCACCCTCAGCTCTTTACATCGGAGATACCCCTCCTCAGCCGCCTTCAGCCAACACCAGAGCTAACGAATCTGTCTCCTGCGACATCTGCCACACCATGACTGGATTTTCTGGCGATATTCCCTTTAACTACAATTACATTCTTTCGCCTGGAAAGATAAAATACGGGCAAAGGCAGGGAGTTGTCTCTCCTCATCACCAAACAAAATATCTCGACTTTATCAAATCGCCTGATTTCTGCGGCACCTGCCATAATGAGAAAAGCCCTTATGGAATCTGGGTGAAAACTACTCACCTCGAATGGAAAGACGGGCCTTATTCCAAACAGGGAGTAAGGTGCCAGGACTGCCATATGTGGCACGCATCAGGAAAGAGCGCGGATATGGGCGAGATGCTTCCTGACATGGCCAACCACAATTTCCCTGGCGGACATGTGCTGGCGAAGCTGAGGGGGGCTGTCGAGATCAAGGTCTATGCTGATGCCGAAGAGCTTTCTCCTGGCGATAAGACAGTGATCAGTGTCCATCTTTACAACGCTAAGGCCGGACACAAAGTCCCGACCGGCTCGGCGGAAGATAGGCAGCTCTGGCTCGAGGTGAATGCTGTGGATTCGAAAGGGAACCGCTATGTCCTAACCGTGGACAAAAAAGGGTTCAAAGGAGAGGAGTACACGATTACCTCCAATGAGCTTGCCTACCAGGACATGGGCGAGATGATGGACATCAAGGACTTCAAAGGCTTGAAGCGGGATGACATCGAAGAGGGTCACAGAATATTCCGCCTTCCCTATTTTGACCCAAAGGGAAGGATGACCATCGGCCAGTGGAATACAGCCTCGCTTGGAGTCGATTACCGGATCGGTCCCAGAGAAACTAAAATAGAGACCTACGCCTGGACACTTCCCCAGACTCTTCCTGAAGGAAAGCTGCGCATCGAGGCCAGGCTTCGCTACCGGCTGCTCGTCAAGTCAGTTGCCGAATTCCTCGGAGTCCCTGCCGATGAATACGAAATCAAGGAAATTAATTCTGCCGAGACAGAGGTTAATATCGTCTATTGATTCACGATGATCTCTCATCGAAAAGCAAGCCAGAGCTGGAGCTCATAGATGGGAGAGTGAGGAGAGAAATAAATAACAGAAAAAAAATCCGTGTCACTCAAATCCTTAAAAGAGGATGATGAAGACTTAAAAGAATTATTTAAGGAAAAGGAGCTAATATGAAAAAGCTTCTATCTTTAGTTATTTTTATCTTGCTCTTAGCCCAGCTTTCTGCAGCGATACCCGCCTTTGCCAGAAAATACGGCTATTCCTGCTCAATCTGCCATGCGCCCATTCCCCATCTGAAGGCATTCGGCGAGGAATTCATGGACAATGGTTACCGAATTCCAGACAAGGAGCCTCCCCGGGCGACGATTGACACCGGAGACCCTATTCTCCTCCTTCAGAGGGAATTGCCTTTGGCTTTCCGCATTGACGGCTTTATCAGCTACGAGCCCAACTCGAGTATCAAGTCCGACATTAAATCTCCTTTTTTGATGAAGATTCTCTCTGGAGGGAATATCTCAAAATCTATCTCCTATTACACCTATTTTCTCTTTGCTGAGGAAGGCAAGGTCGCGGGGCTCGAGGATGCCTATCTCTCCTTCAAAGATGTGCTTGGGC
>JACAFA010000001.1 GCA_013388525.1 Ignavibacteriaceae bacterium
GAGTATGAGTAAGAGTTTAGAACAATTGATTTATCGCTGAATTGATTTATTGCTGTGGGAAAAGTCATTGTGAGCGACCTGCTCGCCGAAGTATCAACGAATATGGGAGCGAAACAATCCAGTTTGAATGGTCAATCAGAGATTTGTTTTTCAGCCCAGGTTTTGAATCGCTCTAAGTATTTAAATAGCTTTTCAATATCTTCTTTATCATAAATTTGTCCACTATATGAGACGGATGTTTTATGCGCTATCAATCTTTCAAGCTGATTTAGTGCACTGTCTTTTGTTTCGGAACCCGGAACTAAATTCTCCAACAATCTTACCACTTCCTGATGGTCATCTCCTTTACTCTTTACTCCGCCATATTTAATAGTTACAGAGTCAGCATAAGCTATTGCAGAATGTACTATTAAAACTCCCGAAGCATTCCATCGCCCGGAGTTTTTCTCAGCCATAGCACCCAGGTAAAATCCATCAGCTATTTTTTTATACTGAATAAACTGAGATTTATCAACACTTACTTTTTTAGATTTTCTTGGCATTTAACAATTTCTCTATCGGGTTTCCAAAAATTAATTTGCCTTCTTTAATTATTTCACTGACGGGGGGTTTGTCATTTTTCGCTCGTTTAATAAAGTCATTTACTGTTATATAAAAGGGGGCGACATTCACGAAATATTTTTTGTGTATCAGTGATTGTAACGCAAACACTGTTTCTTCCAGCTGTTTCTTATTATTTGTACTATCATAAATAATGCACAAATCCATATCACTTTCTGCCACTTCTTCTTTGCGGGCAACACTGCCAAACAAATATACGCTATTACATTTGCTCTTTAGCTTCTTCCTTATCTCCTTAAATATGACTCCTGCAAATTCGCTTTCGATCTGTAAAAGCGGAATAATGCCCTGCTTTACAAGGAAGTGTTCCCTGTTAAGAGAAAACAGATGATCTCTTCCGCCGCGAATTCTTGTGACGATACCTATGTCTTCCAAATCGTTTAGAGCGATAAAGCAATTTTTCACGGTAATACCGGCAACCCGCGCTACTTCCCGACCTGATATTCCGACCGCATATTTGTTTAATGCACGTAAAACAGCAACATTCGACCAGCGGGAGAATATTTCGTCTAATACTTTATTTACAACCATAATTTAATTGTTCCCTTTGGGGTACATATGTCCCCTTTTGGGTTACAAATATAAATAAAAAATTATCCGGGGAAAAGAAAAATTATCTTCCTGTTACACGGTTATAACAGCTTGAAGAACAATCGGCGGAGGAATTGCAATTGTGAATGGCGGTTTGTCGTTTGGCTCTGAGTGAAAGAGTCCGTTATCGAGCCAGTATTTGTACCACTTATCCTCTGTTTTTGAGGGAGCGTAAGCTTTAGGTATTTCTTGTTTATTGTCCGTCATTAATTTTCAGGTAATTCATTTTTTGAGGGGTAAATATAAGGCAAATTGCAGAGTAGGTTTTCAATCAATACTAAGTATTAAAATTAAATTTTAACTATTTATTAATACTAGGAGAGCATTAACTCTGTTTTCTCTGTATTCTCCTTTATCACTAAAGAGAGTTTGGTTTAAGATTCTGCTTATTCTTTTATTATTATTGGCAACTTTTTGTATTGAATCAAATTTTTGAATCATAGTATGCTCACGTTTCAAGAACCAATCGCTAAGAATGTTAGTGTACCTATCAGGAAATATTTTAAAATTTGAACTATTATTTATAAATGTAAACTTATCCATAAAATCTGGCTTTGAAATAGAGTTGATTATGTCCAATAGTAAATTCATTGTTTGACTTTCTTCAGATAGAAAATTCCAAAGTTCATCCGCTAGCAATACTTCATTTGGATCAAAAAATTTCTTAAAATCTATCCCATAATTAAAAAATCTATTTTTATCGAACCCACAACTCTCCTCAGATAAAGGATCAAATGGAAAACCTAAATAGTAATAGATTTCTTTATTAGGATATTTGTTTTTGAGTGCAGCCTTTGCATATAGGATTTTCTCTTTTTCACCTTTAAATACACCACTATTAGGTTTAACAGTTTTTAATTCAATCGCGACTATTTTATCTTCATCTTCAAAATAAACATCTGCAGTAAAATTTGGTATCCGAATTATATTTTCATGATCTTCTGTTAATAGCGAATTATTTTCGAGATTTAGGTTAGGTAGTTGATCTTTATTTTTTAATGCTGTAATAATTTCGTTTATTTTCTCTTGTTGAGAAGAGTTAATTAACAAATCATTAAATTCTCTCTTTTCCCCATCGCAAAGTATTTGCGCAGTTTTTTCAAAAAATGATTGCCCAAGCGTTGTATTTAAGCCATGCATCCAACTTGCAAGACTTACGAAAATTGGTATGTTAGTAACATTTTGTTCTAATTTTAACTTAAATGCCTCTAGAAAAGCCTTATGAAAGGGTGCATTTCTGTTATCAGAAGCATCTTCAGGAAAGTTGTCAAACCTTGATTTAAGAGTTTTAATAACCTCTAGAGCTATTCTTTCTTTTTTTAATTCTTCCAATTCTATATTTCTTTCAAATGAAAAATTATTTCCGAATAAGCCCCTTTATCCTTTTCTGTTCTGTTAAGAACAGGGCGTTTGAATTGATTTACTATTTTCATTCCTGCTTTTTCAGCAATTATAGGATATAAATTGGACTTATCATTAGCTACAAGAAAAACGTTATAATCTTTTACAAGATATTTCTTCAGATTTAATAATGATTTACAAATTCCATCAACATAAGCTTCGCGTGCTGCTTTGCCTTTCCCTTTAAACATTGCTCCAATTTCTAATTCATCTCTTCTTTTAAATCCGAAAAGATCATAAGCATAAGCGTGCTGATCATGATAATCAATTAACCCTACGTATGGAGGGCTTGAAAAAATTCCGTTTATCTTTTTCTTTTTAACTAATGTTGCAAGCTTCTTATCAACTTTATTTAATTCTTCAACCAGATCAATTTCTTTACTGTCACCTGTTAAACAAACTTGTTTTGTGTTTGTTTTAAGTTGATTGTACTCAATTAATCTTTCCACTGTATCTGTCGTATATGTTTCCCACCATCTGAGAATTGAAAATAAAGGTTTACATATTTTGCCATGCTTGTGACAATAATACGTTTTATTTATTGGATCAACTAGTGTGGCTAAATCCGCATGAGTTGTAGCCCTGCAAGATCGAACAGTTCTGCTTAAAATAAGTTTTAGTAGGTCTTTTGTACTTGAATTTCTCAATCGCTTTATTTTTGAGTAAACAAATTCAATCTCATCTCTAACGTGTTGAAAAAACCATCTGTCAAGAAAAGAACCTGAAGTTTTTTGCTCAAGAATTATATCATATTTTTTTACCAAATTCAGATAAACCGGAAGAAATAGTTCTTCTTTTTCCTTCCCATACTTTTCTTCATTAATCTGCCCACGATTGAGTTTATATTTATACTCAGGATTCGGGAAATATTTGTTATTAAAAGTATTTAATTCCTTTAAAAGCTCTTCTTCAAATTCCAGACTACTATGCTGTTTTAAAAATTTCTTCAATTCGAGTGTAATTACTTTTGTATGATGCAGAACATCTTGTATATCATAATCGGCGATTTTACAATTTGAAATAAACGAATTGAAATAAGAAATGTCTATCCCAATTGCATGTATTCCCAATTCATTTGCCTGGACCAAAGTTGTGCCACTTCCACAAAATGGATCGAGAACTATATCGCCTGGTTGGAAATAAACTTCTTTCTTGAAGTCATCCGTATGATTGTCTAAGAAATACTCTACTAATTGCGGAATGAACTTTCCTTTATATGGATGAAGACGATGAACGTGCTTGGTTGTTTCAGCTTCTTTATATTGATCAAATGACAACGCCCAATTTAAATCATCACCAAGCTTGTTCTTATAATTTATTTCTCTCTGACCGTTATAAGAATTGTAATATTCAAGTAACTCCTTTTTGGAAATGTACGCCTCCCCGTTTTCACCATATTTACGAATTCTCCCATAGTTGATAAGGTAAGAAATATTTGATGTGGTTACATTCTTCTTTAAATGCTCTGATGCCCAAGCACTCGCTTCTTTTAAAGTTAAAAAATCGCCGGGTTCAAATAATCTTAATTGCATATTCCAAAGTTAATAATTTACATAGATGATCATTCCTAAATTAAAAAAATCA
>JACAFA010000088.1 GCA_013388525.1 Ignavibacteriaceae bacterium
CTCCATGAACTTCCTGCAAAGCATGTTGATACGGGAATGGGCTTTGAAAGAATTTGTGCGGTCTTACAGAAAACAAATTCTAATTATGACACAGATATTTTCTACCCATTAATAAATGAAATTGTAAAACTCACCAAAATTAAAATCGAAACAGATCTCTTAACAGCGGCTAAAGAAAAATCAGAAGAGATTAAGATTCCAACGAGAGTAATTGCTGACCACATCCGTGCATTAACTTTTGCTATTGCTGACGGCGCTGTTCCCGGGAATGACGGAAGAGGTTATGTTCTCAGAAGAATTTTAAGAAGAGCTGCACGCTACGGAAGAAAAATTAATCTGAACGAACCTTTTCTTTTTCAGCTTGTTGATGTTCTTGTCCAAACAATGGGTGATGTATTTCCTGAAATAAAGGAGAAAAAAGAGTACGTTAAAAAAGTAATTAAAGGTGAAGAAGAAAGTTTTAATGCAACGCTCGATCGTGGGATTGAACACTTTGAAGAAATAATCGAAAAGCTCAATAAACAAAACAAAAAAATTATTCCGGGAGAAGATGTTTTTAAACTTTATGATACTTACGGTTTCCCTGTTGACCTTACCAACATAATGGCAATTGAAAAAGGATTTACTATTGATGAGGTCAGGTTTAATGAATTGATGAATCAACAGAGAGACCGCGGAAGAGAAGCATCAAAAGAAAAGTTTGCTTCCGTTAACGTTCAACTGAATGACACAAAGGGATTTAAGTTTTCGAGTGAGTTACCAACAGAATTTACGGGCTATGATGAACTTCAAACAAAAGCAAAAGTTACCGGATATAAACGCGATGGAAATACTGCTCTTGTTATTCTTGACAAATCTCCGTTCTATGTTGAAGCCGGCGGACAGATTGATGATACCGGACATTTGATTATTGAAGGGAATAAACTCAATGTTGTTGATTTACTAAAAGTTGAAAAAAAGATTATTCATATTTTGGAAAATGACTCCGGATTAATTCTTCAGCCGGATACAGAGCTAATTGCAGAGGTTGATTCATTACGGAGATGGGATATTATGCGCAATCATTCAGTTACTCATTTTCTTCACGCTGCTTTAAGAAAAATTCTTGGGACACATGTTCAACAGGCAGGTTCGTACGTCGGACCAGATCATCTCAGGTTTGACTTCACTCATTTCACCAAACCAAGTCCCGAAGAATTACGCGATATTGAAATATTAGTAAATGAACAACTCAGAAGAAATCTTCCAATGTATCATCACCGCAATATTCCATTTGAAGAAGCAAAAAAGATGGGTGCATTGATGTTCTTTGGAGATAAATACGGAGACAAGGTAAATGTTGTTCAGTTCGGCGATTTTACAATGGAATTCTGCGGCGGAACTCACGTTAAAAACTCTTCCGAAATAGGTCTCTTTAAAATTACGAGTGAAGCTTCTATTGCCAGTGGTGTAAGAAGAATAGAAGCAGTTACAGGTGCTGGCGTTGAAAAATATATCCAATCACAGCTTGAACATATGAAACAATTCAGTAATAGAATTGATGAGCTTTTGGATACAAAGAAAAAACTCGAGAAGGAAATTTCAGATCTCAAATTAAAAGAAAAACTCGGACAGCTTGATCACATTCTCTCTCTTCATTCTTCTGAAAAGGGAATAAAAGTATTTAAAGGAAGAGTCCATGCTGATAATATGGATGAACTAAAATCTTTCGGTGATGAGCTAAGAAATAAAATGGGAAGCGGTGTTGGCGTTCTTATATCGCAGGTGGAAGATAAAGTCGGTATTGTTGCAGTTGTGAGTGATGATCTGATAAAAGAAAAGAAACTAAGTGCTGGAAAGATTGTCGGTGAACTTGCAAAGCTCGTTGGCGGAGGTGGTGGCGGTCGTCCGCATCTTGCAACTGCCGGAGGTAAGGAAATTTCCGGAATCCCTTCTGCAATAAGTAAGGTTGAAAAGGTAATTGGAAGCTTTATCTAAAAATTCAAATTCCAAAAATCAAAAGTCAAAAATATTAGCGCTTTTGAATTTTGACTTTTTACTTTTGATTTTCTTTAATGAGTAAATCCAGAATAAAATATATATGCTCTAACTGCGGTTACGAATCACTCAGGTGGCTGGGCAA
>JACAFA010000252.1 GCA_013388525.1 Ignavibacteriaceae bacterium
CTACTTATGTTTCCAACAGCAGCAGCAGATTTTCTGGAATATGAGCGATTCAAATTAATCGATACTATCGGCTGGTTTCTTGGCGAAGGAAAAATAAAGGCCTACTCAATCAACAGCATAAATAATGAAAGCTGGCTGAACAATAGTATGCATCCTTCACACAAAGCATTACGGCATCAGCAGTACAACCGGTACATTGTTGAGGAAGTTGTTCCTTTCATTCATAATCATAGTAAAGGTTTGGTGCCAATAATTACAACTGGTGCTTCACTCGGAGCGTTGCACGCTGCAAATAATTTCTTCCGGCGTCCCGATATTTTCTCCGGGACTATTGCAATGAGCGGCAGTTACGATTTAAAAAGTTATAGCAAAGGTTTTCATGATGATAATGTTTATTTCAATTCCCCGGTTGATTACTTGCCAAATTGGGGAGATAATTTTATGCTGGAAAAAATGCGGAAGGGAAAAATTATTATTGCTTCCGGTCAGGGAGATTATGAAGACCCGAATGCATCAAGAAGATTATCAGATATTTTACATTCAAAAGGCGTTAACCATTGGCTGGATTTGTGGGGACACGATATGAAGCACGACTGGCCAACCTGGCGTCAGATGCTTCCATATTTTCTAAGTAAGTTTAATTAATTGTTTCGTTTCTAATAATTTTTCTGATGAACTGGAAATCTTTCTTTCAAAATAAAAGATACAGAATTGAATTCGTAATTACGATAATAATTCTTATTCCTCTTCTTCTGTCATTTTCACAATTTCTTCTGTTTGTTGAGCAAAGAGCCGGCGTAATATTAAATGATCCTTTGTTAAATTCTTTCAACCCGATTGATTTGACCTGGTTGATTTTTGCTTTAATTTATTTATCGCTGATTATCTTTATTATCACAACTTTTAATAAGCCCGAAAGGTTATTGTTAGCTCTACAGTCTTATGGTCTGATGGTAATCTTCAGAACAATTGCAATGTATATTACACCATTTGAACCTCCGGCAACATTATTATTGCTCAATGATCCTTTTGTTCAGCTTTTTGGTGAAGGTGATATTCTTACTAAAGATTTATTTTTTTCGGGGCATACGGGAACTTTATTTTTACTGTTTCTTCTTGCGGAGAACAAAACACTCAAGAGTATTTTTCTGTTTGCAACAATAATAGTCGGTACTGCTGTGTTGCTTCAGCACGTACATTACACGATTGATGTTTTTGTCGCTCCGTTTATCTCTTATACTTCTTATAAAATAATTACGAATTTTCATAAAAAACTTTCTCAAGAAATCAGAAAATAACTTTTTAAATAATTTATGGAAGAAGAAAAACAACAATTAGCTGACGTTACGAGGTTTGTCGAAAAAGATTTCCTGATAAAAGATGACAATTCACTTATACCGGCGGCTGATCTGGACTCGCTCGAAGAGTTCAAAAAATATCTTTGTGAGAAACTTAAATTTCTGCTCGATGAAAAGTTTGATACTCTTGTTAACATTCTTTACAGGATAGATATCAATGAAAAAAAGTTAAGCGAATTGTTTTCAGGGAAAAACAGAGACTCAATTCCTGCTGCTCTTGCTGATTTGATTATCGAGCGTCAGCTTGAAAAAATCAGGTTAAGAAAACTTTATAAAAAAAACTTTAATTATTAATTAAAAGAGACATTTTAATCGGGCTACAGTATCGGCTGATATGTATCAACAGATTACAAAGCTGGGTAACTCTTTATAAAATTTTATTGATTCTTGTAAAACTAATGTTTAACTTAAAGTAATATCATTAACTTATTTGTTTATAATGTTAATCACACCGAGGGAAATTATCTTTTTTCTAAATAATTGTTCAGTATCCATAACTTCCTCCAAAAATCCAATTGGGAGAGATTCACATGGTAATCTTTAATTCTAAAAGAATCAAAGAGCTGCAAGCAGAAAACGAAGAGTTAAAATCTTTCATCGAGAACCTTACTGAAAAAGAAACCTACCTGAAACAATTCGACGAGCTTCTGAAGAAAGCCAGAATTGAATTTGCCAACATCACGCTTAAAAAAGATCAGATTGCATTAACTCTTGAACGACTTGAAAAAGAAAAAGAGAAACTTGTCCCCCAGATTCAGAAATTGCGAACAGAAATTGAGCACTTACGCGAAATTAAGCTTGAGGAGCAAAGTCAGATTATTTCATTAAATGATAAATCAGTAACCATTCAAAACGGATTCAATCAAATTGATAGTGCAAAGAAACTTGAGATACAAAGGGAAATCGAACTTGCCAGCAAAAGAAAACTTCAGCTTGAAAAAGAAATAGCAGAAAAGGAGAAGAGATTTCGCGAAGTATATCAGCGTGTTCTTGATGTAGGCGAGATGGAGCAGAATCTTGATTCAGAAATAAAAAGGAAAAAAGAAGAAATAAGATTACTCAGCGAAAAAAAGAATGTTTTGCTGCAAGAACAATTAAAAGATAATAATGGCAGAACTCTTACACCAAACAGCGAAGAAAACAAGAAACTGATTGAAGTTCAGCAAAGAATCAAACAGCTAACCGATCGTGAAGTTAAACTGCAAAAAAAACTGGAGTTTCAAAACAAACAATTGCAGACTATCGACGAAAAGATCAAAGAAAAAATTTCGCTTTCCGAAAAAGATTACAGGGAGAAACTTTTCGCTTTGAAACGTGAAGAGCAAAAACTAATTGAGTCAATCAATCAAAAAAAACAATCGCTTTCTGAATTGCAGGAATCACTAACCGG
The DNA here is from genome assembly GCA_013388525.1 of Ignavibacteriaceae bacterium. Next base: position 2,749 of record JACAFA010000252.1, read on the forward strand.
TTTCAATGAGTTAAGCAATAAGAGTAAAAAAGAAAAAATGCTTACCGATGAAACCAGGTTGAACGAAGAAGCCGGAAGTATTGCCAATGTAATTAAGTCACTTAAACAGGAAGAAGCAGCAATCAGAGCGTCTATTGAGCAATTAATTCAAACCGAATCTCTCAAGCGGGAATTGATTTCTAGTTTAAATGATGAGCTTTCGGTAAAAGAAATTCAGTTTGCTTCTGTTGAAAAAGATTACGAAACAAAATCAAACCGCTTAAAAGAAATTTCATTGAAGAACAAAATTTTGCTGGAAGAATTAGCAGCAAAAACAAATGAACTGTCTGTAGTAGAAAAAGAGTTAAAGTCTAAAACAGCGAGAATAAACGAAATTAATACCGAGCTTACTGATGGTGAGAACAAACTATTTTCACTACAAAATGATATCGCCGATACTGACAGAAGAAAATCTGAGCTTGAGGAAAAATTGAAAAATGCTCAGGAGTCCTGGGCAAAAATGGATAGTTATTATAAAAAATTAAAAGATGTTGTGCCTTTACTTGAAAGGCGTAAGGAAGAACTTGAAAAGAGCAACAGCGCATTTGAAAAAAGATTTGCCGATATGTTTAAGCACTACAGTACTCAAATGGGTGAAATGTATAAAAAGAAAAATCTTCTTGAACAGATGTTAATAAAGAAAGAGAAAGATGTTAACGAAAAAGATCAGACTTTGATGGATAAACTTTCTGCACTTGAAGAAGCAGAAAAAGTATTTTCAATAAGAAAAACAGAAACTGAAGTAATTGAAGATTTGCTTAAAACAATTAACGAGCAGCGGGAACTCCTTAACCGGGAAATAAGTATGCTTGAAAATAACGGGACCGAGAAACGGTTACTGGTTAAAGAATTGAATATTGAGAGCGAATTGTTTCAGAAAAAATTAGCCGAATTTGAAAATGGATTAAGAGAACTTTTCCAGAAATCAGAAGTCCGGTTTACCAAAAATGCTGAGAGAAAGAATTCTTTGGACGGCGAAATCAAAGAATACGAAAACAGATTAAACGAATTAAACATTGCTATAAAAGACTCAATGAACGAACTCGTTAACCTGAAAGCAACTATTGGAAGAATTAAAGTTGAACATGAAGAACACCGGATTGATATTAATAAACTTGCCTCTGTAAAGAAAAAGCTTGAGGAAGAAATAAATAAACACAAAATTGAAATTGATAAATACATGAAGATTAAAGAAAAGATAAGACAGGAGCAGAACCTCATAAAAATGAAAAAAGAAATTCTTGCTTCAACAAAGATTCCTGATTCCGATGATGAAAATACATATTCCTTTGAACCAACTCATCTTAACTGGTTTAAGATTTAGATTGATTTGCCTGTTTGCCGGAGTTGAAAATTAATTAAGCACTTATAAATCTCATATTTATTCCTGCACAATTATGTATAAATGTAGAACCTATCTTTCTGTTATTTTTTTCAGCTTACTATTATTTACGTTTATATCATTCGGTCATAATTTTGCTCCGCCCGAATGGAGTTATGACAAAGCAATTTATGAGGTAAATCTCAGACAGTACACTGAGGAAGGAAATATTAAGGCATTTGAAAAGCACTTACCCCGATTGAAAGAACTTGGTGCAGATATTTTATGGTTTATGCCGATTCATCCCATTGGAGAAAAGAACAGAAAAGGAACTCTCGGCAGTTATTATTCAGTAAAAGATTATACTGCAGTCAATCCTGAATTCGGAACACTGGATGAGTTTAAATCTTTAGTGAAGATGATTCATAAAATGGGAATGTATGTTATAATTGACTGGGTAGCGAATCATACAGCCTGGGATAATAGATGGATTGAAGAACATCCTGATTTTTATATACAAGATTCCTTGGGAAATATTATTCCTCCAAATCCTGATTGGACTGATGTTGCTGACTTAAACTATGACAACAAGGAACTTTGGAAAGAAATGATTGATGCTTTAAAGTTCTGGGTTGAAGAATGTGATATTGATGGTTACCGCTGCGATGTTGCAGGAATGGTTCCAACTCAATTTTGGATTGATGCAAGAACTGAATTAGAAAAAATCAAAAATGTTTTTATGCTCGCTGAATGGGATACGCCGGAACTTCATCTTGCATTTGATATGACTTATGACTGGAATCTTCACCACATTCTGAATGGAATTGCAAAAGAAGAAAAAACAGTTTCCGATTTAATTGAGCATCTGAATAAAAATGAAAAAGATTTCCCCGCTAATGCTTTCAGAATGCAGTTTACTTCAAACCACGATGAGAACAGCTGGAACGGAACGGAATACGAAAGACTTGGCGATGGAGTTGAAGCCTTCGCCGTACTGACTTGTCTAATTCCTGATATGCCTCTTGTGTATACCGGACAGGAAGCAGGAAATACAAAACGGCTTTCATTCTTTGAAAAAGATTTAGTCGAATGGAAAGATGATAAGTTGTTTGATATCTATTCAAAACTTTTTGAATTAAAAAAGAATAACGTGGCACTTCAAAACGGTGAACGCGGCGGAGAAATGATCTATCTAAAAAGTTCAGATGAAAATAATGTATTCGCTTTTTCCAGAAGTTCAGAGAAAGACAAAGTCGTGGCTGTCTTCAATCTTTCAAACAAACCTGCCAGTGTAGTTGTATCTGGTGAAACTCTTGCGGGTTCATATAAAAATTTTATTTCGGGCAAGCTGGAATCAATTTCAACAAAGGAATCTTTTGCTCTCAATCCCTGGGAATATAGAATTTATATTAAATAGATTTGGGAAAATAAGTTAAGAACCTTCACGTCTTAAAACTGTCGAATTAATTCACTTCAACTGCATAAATCTTTATACACCTGCTTTTATTATCCTGTTGATATAAATCACAATTTGCATTTGCTAAACTTTATTATTCACGCCTTTTGCAGCATTGTTATTTTCCTGGTTGCTATTTAAGTCAGGCAAGGATTTTGTAACAATTGATTGCAGAAATAAAGGATTAAAAAATGAAAACGAATTTTTCAATACTAACCACAATAATCTTATTAGTATCAATTCAAAATTTAACTGCGCAGCCATCCGTCAGTTTCTATTTTACAACAGCTATCCCTGTTAATGAATATGAGCAATTTGATGACGAATTAGGTTATGGTGGAAATCTTGAAATATTTTTTACTTCTCCTTCAAAACCAAAGCCTCTCGGAATTGGAATCAGTTTATCTTACTTTGGACAAGGTTTATATTTCTACGAAGATCCCTGCTACTGCGAAACTTATCTCAGCAACAATATGGCAAACAATTTTGCTAATGCACACCTTGTCTTTCAGTTAGCACCAACGGGCGGAACGGTCAGACCATATTTAGAAACACTTTTCGGCGGCAGTTACATTTTTTCATATTCACAAATATTAACACCGGCTTATGTTCCGGTCTCATTATACATTGACGACTGGGCATGGAGCTACGGAGTTGGAGGAGGTTTAAAATTCTTAATTGGTGTTGATGATTCTGACGGCAGCTCTTTATATCTTGATTTGAAAGGAAGATATCTGATGAGTTCTGATGTTACTTTGCTTGATCGTGGTTCAATCCGTTATGCCAATAATTCATTCTATTATTCAGTAAATGAAATACAATTAAATTTTGTTGCGTTACAAATCGGAATGGTTTTTTATTTTAGATGAAAAATGTGCTTCCGTTATAATTGAACATCAATGCTTTTTAAACGAAAATAATATTTTGGAAAATTCATTTCGAAAAATCCTTCAGTTTGTTGTGAATTAACTTGAGGCATTTTATATTATTAAAGTAGTATTCTAAAATTCTTGTTTACTATTCGTCAATCTATGACTGCTCAAATCTGGCGATGCAATTTTTCACAAACTATGAAACCCGCCTGGTAGTAATAAAATTATCATAACATTAAAATGGAGGCTATCTATGAAGCGTAGGCTATTGTTTATAGCTTTTCTTCTATCATGTCTTTCAGTTTTTGCTCAAACGCCTGAATGGACAAGTTTTTTTAACAATTCTACTTCTGCAAACGAATTTATTTCAGACGTTGTTTTTGATGAATCAGACAACACATATTTATCAGGATATGGAAATATGATTAGCGGACAGGGTGAGGACTTCCTTATTGTAAAATGCAATTCAGGTGGAACCGCAGAGTGGACTAAAACCTATAATGGTCCTCAAAATGATTCTGATCGTCCTGATGCAATTTTTGTTGATGATCAGGGAAATGTTTATGTGACCGGTACGAGTCAATTTACTTCCAACTCATATAAAATAGTAACAATGAAATATTCGCCGGCAGGAAGTTTATTGTGGAGAACTGCTTACGATTCACTTGGTCAATCCGACAGCCGGGCAGAAGATATTTACGTAGATAACAATGGCAACATTTTAGTTACAG
>JACAFA010000336.1 GCA_013388525.1 Ignavibacteriaceae bacterium
AATTAACTACGTGCTTTAGCTTCATTAACTACGATATTTCTACCATCTATTTCTGAATTATTCAATGCTTTTATAGCATTGTTTGCATCTGAAGAACTCTCCATCTCAACAAATCCGAATCCTCTTGATCTGCGTGTATCGCGGTCTGTAATAACTTTTGCAGAAACCACAGTACCATGTTTTTCAAATTTTTCTTTTAACTCTTCGTCGTTTACCGACCAGGGGAGAGAACCCACAAATAACTTAGTGCTCACTAGAACCTCTAAAAAATAAGTAAATAAAAATCCGGTCTATTACCGGACAGCACAAACCTATGCATAATAACCCTCATAAACTAATTAATTTTTTAAAAGTGCGTTTAAGTTAAAAATTCAAGCATAGCAGGAATGCTGCCAAGGTGCGGACAGGAGTTACAAGTTCTTTTTTGCTGGTTTGTGGGAGATGATTCTTTTGGGAATATCCGGTATCCAGTATCTGGAATGAGAATTTATTTCACAACAACGATCAACGATTTTAGATTTGCGGTCTATTACTACTCTTACCAGCATCAAGAATTTTGCATCCGTCATCTGGGGGTGTCATCCTGCATAAAAAATTCTGTTTTGTGAAGATAACGCTGAGATCCTGAAATGAATTCAGGATGAAAGAATTAGTATCCAGCAGCAAGACCTCCGCCGCGAGGATCGGAAGCGCCGTAGATAATTTTATTTTTTTGATCAATCATTATTCCTTCTGCAATTCCGATTATGCGGGTTTCGACATCAGCATCCCAGAAGCGATAACCCATTTCAGTTAATTCCTTCTTCACTTCTTCAGTCAGTGCGCCCGGCTCATAAAAAATTGAATCGGGCATCCACTGATGATGAATTCTTTGTGCTTCAATTGCTTCGCGGATGTTCATATCAAAATCTATACAATTCAACACTACCTGCAGCACAGTTGTAATAATCTGTGAACCTCCCGGCGAACCGATTATTATGAAAGGCTCGCTATCTTCAAGAATAATTGTTGGCGTCATTGAGCTTAGCATTCTTTTTTCCGGTTGGATTGAATTTGC
>JACAFA010000226.1 GCA_013388525.1 Ignavibacteriaceae bacterium
ATCAGTTGGCAATCAGCAGTAGGCAGTTGGCAAACATTAAAAATTTTTGATTTACTTGGAAATGAAGTTGTAACTCTTATTGATGAGTATAAACCTGCCGGAACTTATGAAGTTGAATTCAACGCAGCTCAAGTCTCCAGACCTGAGATTTCAACTGGAGTTTATTTTTATCAATTACAAATCGGAGGTCCTGAAACAAGTTCAGAACAAGGGTTAATTGAAACTAAGAAAATGTTGCTTTTAAAGTAAATATCATTCTAAGTCTGGTGGAATTCTTAACAATTCTTTTATTTACTTACAATATTTTTATTTGTAATTTACTTGTGTGTTTATAAACCACTCGGATAATTAAAAAGACTTTTTCTACTATTTTATTTAATGAAATTTCTATATCGGATATCATACTTATCCCTGCTATTCTGTGCTTTAGCCTACAGCCAAAGTGATGAGGACAGAAGATTCACCAAAATTCTTGACGATGATAACAGCAAGTACACCAATATTGGTAATATTGGAATTACTATAACAAATTTTGGCACTTATGGACACGGTTTTGTTCTTTGGCCAGAACAGCCAAGCTGTCAATATCCGCTTGGAAGTGGAATAGAGCATTTATTTGATGGTGGTTTGTACGTCGGTGGTTTCATACGTGGTGCTGGTGGTCCATTCGTTACAACCGGTGCTGTTGATGCTGCATCTGTATCTGCGCGAGGTGGTGGATTTGAATTTACTAATTCTGCTGGAAGCAGAGTAAAGGAAAGATCTTCATTATTCGATTCAAGATTTTTCAGCCCCTCTGCAATTTCTCACCAGGACTTTCTCATGGATTATTCGGATACAAGTAAAGTATTTCTGAATGGCGAACCAATCATTGATCATAATCCTTTGGGAATTTCTGTTCATCAGGAAACTTATGCATGGAATTTTCCTTTCGCAAACTTTTTTGTGATTTTTAATTATTGGATTAAAAACGTTTCCAATAAAAGTATTGATAGTGTTTTTATTGGAATGTGGACTGATGCAGTAGTGCGTAATACGAATATTACCGGTAGACCTTCAGGTAGTGCATTTTATAACAAGGGCGGTGATGGTTTCAACGATTCAATTAAAATTACTTATGAGTTCGATGCCGCAGGTGATCTCGGATTTAGTGATAGTTATATCGGAGTTCTTTATTGTGGATCAGAACCAAAGCTGCCGGATTACTATCGTTTAAGTTTACTTGACTCTGTTCCGTCTGTAAATTTTGTTTCCTGGCAATTCAGGAATACTGATGATCCGGATTTCTTTGCACCACAGAACGACTTCGACAGATATAAAAAGATGCAGGGCATTTTTGGAGGAAATAATCGTTGGAAAGATGGAATATCTCCAGAGCAAATAAAAACTCCTTCTAACAGATCAATATTAATTACAAATGGACACTTCCCAACAATAGCACCGGGAGATTCAATTAATGTTGTGTTCGCAATTGTTTGCGCCAAAAAATATGGTCCCGATCCTGCAAACCTCGATACAGAGGAGCAAAAAACAAATCTTTATGTGAATGCTGATTGGGCACTGCGTGCATACCACGGCGAAGATAAAAACAGAAATGGAATTCTCGATCCCGGTGAAGACCTTGATAGTGATGGAAAAATTACACGATACATTCTTCCTGCACCTCCGGTTGTACCTCAGATTAAAGTTATTCCCAAAGACAGAGAGGTTGAGATATACTGGGATAAACGTGCTGAGCAATCAATAGATCCGATATCCGGTAAAAGAGATTTTGAAGGATACAAGTTATACAGAACCCAGGCTGGATTTGATCTTACTGAAGGTGGGCAGGATATCTTAAATTCGCTTGTCGTATTATCACAGTATGATAGCGCTGGTAATGGTGTTGGATTCGATACGGGTTTTGAGTTTGTTGCTCTGAATGAGCCGGTAACTTTTCCGGGTGATACGATTCTTTATTATTATAAATTCGAATTGACGAATCTTCTGAACGGCTGGCAATATCTGTTTGCAGTAAGCGCTTTTGATGAAGGCGATCCTGAAAATAATTTGGACATACTTGAGTCATCACCTCTTTCAAATTTAGCAAGAGTGCTTCCCGGAACTCCAGCTTCTGATGATCCGGAACTTCAGGTTGGAGTTTATCCAAATCCTTATTACGGAAATGCTATCTGGGATGGCAGTTCAGAAAAGCTGAGGAAAATTTATTTTTATAATCTTCCGGGTGATTGTGAAATTACAATTTATACTCTCGCTGGTGATATTGTAAAGAGGATTCAGCATACCAGCCGAAGTAACAGCTCGGAAGTAAGATGGTTTGAGACGTATGCACCGGATGGAAAGCAAAAATTTGCTGGTGGTGAACACGCCTGGGATCTTCTTTCTGATAACGAGCAGGCAATTGCAACCGGATTATACTTATTCACAGTTAAAAACAATTCAAGCGGCGATATTAAAACAGGAAAATTTTTAGTAATCAAATAAAAAGGAGTAACTAAAATGAAATCATTAACATTCTTTCTGGCAATACTTTTTATGACTATTGGCAGTCAGCTTCAGGCGCAAAATCTTGTGACTATTGAAGATATTCAGTATCTGCCGGATTCCGTCTTAATAAATTCCGGTGATCAACCATCACCATTAAACGGACAGACAGTAAAAGTAAGAGGTATTGTAATGTCCAGACCATTAGTCGATCCACAAACTGACAGACGACCTATTATGTGGGCTGGAGCCAGATGGGTTACATATTTATACGATCCTGATGGTCAGGTACATCCACGTTTCGATGGATTAAATGTCCTACAATCAGATACCTCAACTCAATATCAGGGAACATTCTTTGATCTTATTGATACGGCTCAGGTAATTGAGGTTACTTTTAAGATAAGCGAATATCAAACAACTACACAAGGTGAAGTATTGCTTACGCCCGTTACACCGGTTTCAATTATTCAGCAATTACCAAAAAGACCTGATCCTATTGAATTGAGTGTTTCAGATTTTATGAGTGGTGGTATAATGAATCCATTGGCTGAAAGATATGAAGGAGAATATGTAATTGTTAGAAATGTTATTACAAGTGACCGGAATGCAAGCACCGGAACGTTCAGAATTAATGATTCACAGGGTAATTATATTTTTATGTATGATCAGTCAGGTTACTTTACAAAAAGATCTCACAGGCTCAATGGTTTAACAACTTATGAATCTCCTGTTGATGGAACAACTTTGGAATACATTCGTGGTGTAATTCAAACCTGGAGTACGGGTTATCGTATAGCTCCGATTTATCCTGGTGATATGAAAATTTCAGTAACTCCACCTTCAATTAGCAGTGTTAAGCGAAATCTGCCACACGTTTTAAAGAACCAATCTGTTACTATCTCTGCAAATGTAACTGATGATGGAAGTGTTGATTCCGTAAAACTTTATTATCGGGTTGATGGTGGTAGTTATAATCCGGTAAATATGTCTTTGGTCAGTGGGAGTAAATATTCTGCAGACATCCCGGCAATCAATAGTGATTCTTCAATAGTTGATTATTATATCTGGGCAAAAGATAATGAGGGAAATTCAGCAACGATGCCTTCCAGCATTTCTAATGTTCAATATTTCTACTTAGTCCTTAACAGAGATATTACTATTCAGGATGTTCAATTCAATCCGTTTGGTTCAGATGTTAGTGGATACAACGGTTACCGCCTTCCATTAACCGGAGTTGTAACTGCTGATACTACCGATTTCCCGGGAGGAAATTATGCTCTTAGAATTTATATTCAGAACGGACAGGGTCCTTGGAGTGGAATTCAGGTTGGAACAAGAGGTTCAAATGGAAGCCAGATTCGTGGATTACAAAAAGGTCAGAAAGTAACGGTTACTGGTTTGGTTTGGGATGAACCTGTAACTCCAACATTCAACGTTACCAGAATTGATAGTACGACTAATGTTTCAATTATTTCATCAGGTAATCCCGTTCCAACACCGGAAGTTATTTCAACAAATACTATTGGAACAGGTGGGTTGGGTGTAGTTGAAAAAGAAAAATGGGAAAGTGTTCTGATAAGATATAACGATGTTACTGTTACAAATGAAAATGCTGACTTCCCGAGCAATTTTGGTGAAATGTATGTAAGTGATGGCAGCGGAAATACAAGAGTGGAACTTGAGGACGGAAGACATGATTACCATAATCTTTCAGATCCAACGAGACTCTACTATGTTAAAACAGGAAGCACTTTTGATGCGCTTCAGGGAATTCTTTATTATTCTTTCGGAAACTATAAACTTGTACCAAGAAATAATGATGATTTTATTGGCTATCTTCCTCCTGTAAGTGTGGAGAACGAAGGAACAATTCCAGATGAATTTGCTCTTTCACAAAATTATCCGAATCCATTTAATCCATCTACAACAATCAGATTTTCTATTCCAACAGAATCTTCTGTAAGATTAAGTGTGTTTAATATTCTTGGTCAGGAAGTAAAAGTACTTGTGGATAACCAGGTTCAGCAATCAGGCAATTACAATTTAACGTTCGAAGCAACCGACTTAACTTCAGGAATTTATTTCTACAGATTAATTGCCTCTCCGCTTGAGAAGGGCAATAATAATTTCGTTGATGTCAAAAAGATGATATTAATTAAATAGTTATTAAATAGAACCCTCTTTGAAAAGAGCTTGTGTGAATATTATTAACCCAAAGTTTCATCTGTGGTTTAAGGTCAATACAACAAAACTTTGCGAAACCGTTTCAACGGTTTTTCTAAACTTTCACACAGTCTCTAAAAAAAGGGGGTTCAATTCTTTTTTTTCAGGACAATGCCTATAAAGAAGTTTTTACTGTTTATATTCTCGATTTTATTACTCTTACAGATTTTATCCTGTGAAGATGAGATCGTTAGCGAGCGATATAAAAATCAGCCACCTGTAACAGGCATTTCACTGCCTGATAGTACAGTCACTCCACAACAGACGCAGTTATTAGTCAGTTGGTGGGGTGATGATCCCGATGGATTGGTTATTGGATATTATTTTCGGTGGAATGATGATGACTGGAAATTCACAGCTTCAAATGATAGCCTTTTTGCTTTGAAGATAGGTGCAAGCGATACTACATTCAGATTTATGGTCTCAGCTGTTGATGCTGAAGGCAATGGTCAATATGATAACAGCATTGTTCAAAACGGTATAAACTACGGTCCGGAACCTTTCATAGATTTAAATTTGAATGGAGTGAGGGATGCGAACGAAACGTATTATGACATTGGACTGATTGATCCTACTCCCGCGGTTTTTTATTTTCCTTTGAAGAATTCAGCTCCAACAATACAATGGAATGAGCTCAGTTTTGTTCCCGATACATCATTTCCTGTAATGTCATTCGGCTGGGTAGCAGATGATATTGATGGCGTTGAATCAATCCTGAAAATAAATATTGCGCTAAACGATACAAATGATGTTCAGAATATTATTTCACTTGATGGCAGCGTTAGAACTATTACTCTCCGAACAAATGAGTTTTCGTCACCAAATCCATTGATGCAAATACTTATTGAAGGACAGGAAAATAATATCCATCCACAAAAATTACCGGGTCTTCTTTTTAACAATTTAAATTATTTCTACGTTCAGGCTGAAGATATTTCGGGCGCCAAATCAAAATTTATCAGGCTTCCCGGTGAAAATCCTGATGACTACTGGTTTGTTAAGAAACCTGTTGGCAACATTCTTATTCTTGATGACTATGGAACTGTTGATGATGCTGCTTCTTTTTATTTTGCAATGTTTGATAGTATCGGACTTTCTGGAAGATATGATGTATATAATATTACCATTAATGACAGCATCCCTTACAGAAACGTTACATTTCTTGAAACGATAAAATTATTTGATTATTTATTCTGGTACACTGATAACAACCCTTCAATTGATCTTGCAGCTTTTGCAACTCAGAATTACTTGAGCCAGGGAGGTAAAGTTGCTTTCTCAATGCAATTCCCGCAAACAGTTGATCCGGTTGAGTTACAAAGTTTTATACCAATTATTTCAGATAGCATTGATCAGAGGATTTCTTTGTTGCCAGGTACTGATGTTGTTTCTGATTCAACTAATCCTGAATATCCGAATTTAAAATTGACTTTAAATGTTTTCAGAGTAAAATCATTTTATCTCAGTACTCTTGCAGCTAATCCTGTTTACTATTACCCGAATGGTGAATTAAAAGGCTTTGCAGGCTTTACTAATATTGACCTGACTGAATTCTTTTTCGCTTTACCATTAAATAAATGCAACGGGACAGGAAACGTAAAATCTCTTCTCCAGAAAATATTCTTTGATGATTTCGGAGTAACCAGATGAAGTTTCTGTATTATTTAATTTTTTATTTAATGATTAATTCAGCGGTTTTCTGCCAGCAAACCGGTGGACTTACTGGTATTGTTACTGATGCAGCTTCAAATGAACCATTACCTGGTGTGAATGTGATTCTAAAGGGAACTTATCATGGTGCAGCAACAGACATAAACGGAGTTTTCAAAATTACCGGAATAAATCCTGGTAAGTATAACATCGATGTATCCTTAATAGGATATAAAACATTTCAGTACACGGGTGTTGAGATCGAACCAAATAAAATAAAGCAACTTGATGTTAAACTTGAAGAAACAGTACTTACTCTGGATCAGGATGTTGTTGTAATCGGTGACAAGCCATTACTCGATCCCGAAGAAACTCAAAGTAAAAAAACTGTCTCGAGAGAAGAGATTGATGCATTGATTGTTGAAAATATCAGAAACATCGTAACGCAACAAACAGGAGTGGTTACTGCTGATAATGAAGTTAACATAAGAGGTGGCAGAAGTTACGAAAATGCTTTCTTGCTGGACGGTGTTTCAGTTCAGGATCCACTCTCCGGTACCGGGTTCGGTTTACAACTCAGTGCCTCTGCAATCGAAGAAGTTGAAGTGATTACCGGAGGATTTAATGCGGAGTTTGGTCAGGCAACTTCCGGAGTTGTAAATGTAAGAACAAGAGAAGGTAGCGAGAAGTATTCCGGAGCTATAACTTACAAGCGGGATAATCTTGGTGATAAATCATCTTATTATGTTTTTAATACAGATATACTTGAATTAAACTTAAGTGGACCGGAACCAATCACTTCATTAATTCTTCCTTCTTTAGGTGTGCAAATTCCGGGAAGAATATCTTTCTTTGGAAATTTTTATTCAGGAATCACTGATGGTTTAACACAGGGTTATTATAAACCAACTGCCAATCAACTTTACTCTTCCACATTTCACGGAACCCGTTTTGCTCCTCGTGCTGAAAATAGTTGGTTCGGTTTGTTAAAACTGACTTATTTTAATTCTCCCACTCTGAAATTCAATTATTCATATAACCAGTCTGTAAATATTAATCAGAATTCTCAATCACTGCAATCAAATCTGGAATATGTTGAACCATCTCCCGGGTATCAATACACATTTCAAAATATTCTTGATAATGCAAACACATTCACTCACAACAGTATCTATCATAATTTAGGTGTTACTCACACATTAAATCAAAAAACTTATTATGAATTAAAGTTCAATTATTTCTTCACAAACTTAAGAGGAGATGCGAATGGTTTGAATTGGAATGAATATAATCAGCCTCTTGATATAGTTAATTTCCCGATAGAATATTACAATATTAACAGCGATACTGTTGGCGTAATTCCGGGTGATGGATTCTGGGATCTGGGAAATCCTTATACTTATCACGATCATTTTCTTGAGGAATTTTCTTTTAGAGGTGACATTACCAGTTTCTTTGATGAAATGAATAAATTTAAAGCCGGTTTCAATATGCAATTTCAGCAAATGCAGGTTGTTGATATTTATCAACCATGGATTGGTGACCTTGGATTTAACAATGATATTTACCAGGTCTATCCGGCTTTAGGTTCGTTTTATGCTCAGGATAATATCAACTTTGGCGGGATGATTCTGAATTTTGGACTTAGGCTTGACTATTGGTTTCCCGGAAAATATGTTGATGATGCAGTAGCTGACTCAAATGTTATTACGATTCCGGATGAGATAAGAGATAACTACTACGAAGATACTTTCGGCTGGTTTAATGACAGAAGATTCAAAGCCCGATTAAGTCCTCGCTTAGGTATTTCGCATCCTGTTTCAGATTTTCAGACATTATTTTTCTCGTACGGACATTTCAGTAAATGGCCAAAACCACAATTCGTTTATGCTAAGCTGAACCCTTCAAGTGCTCAGTCATCGTTTCAGAAATTCGGTAATCCGAATCTTGATCCTGAAACAACAGTAGCTTATGAACTCGGTTTAAAGACTCAATTTACTCCTGATGATGTGCTTACAATAACTGCTTACTATAAAGATATTTTCGATTACGTCAGTACGCGTGCAGTGAAAATAACCTCTTCGCGATTAACCGCTGAAAGTTTCATAACTTATGTTAATACTGATTACGCACGTTCAAGAGGACTTGAAGTAGAATTTAAAAAGAGAATAGGAAAGTGGTTCAATGGTTCAGCATCTCTTGCTTATGCAATTGCAACCGGGAAAAGCTCTTCAGCTGAAGAAGGTGTTCTTGTTGCCAGAGGTGATCTTGATGAGTCAATAAAGGAAAGTTTTCTGCCATGGGACAGACCTTTTACTGCTTCCGTAAATGCAAATTTTTATGTGAGCCCGGGAACCTTTGGAACTTTAGATGGAATAATTGACGACTGGAGTTTCTATACAAGAATCTTTTTTCAATCCGGCAGAAGATATACACCGGCAGTCTTTACCGGTACTGTTGAACCGAGTGGAAGAAAGGAATATGAGTATGTTAGAAATGAAAGAAACTCAGCTATTGGAGATGATTGGTTTTACATAGATGCAAATTTTGAAAAGTATTTTCAATTAGCCGGATTGAACTTCTCATTTTTTGTGGAAGTAAATAATCTTCTCGATACAAAAAATTCAACTATAATTAATCCTGTTACCGGTCGTGCTTATGAATACGGCGATGATGTGCCAAGCAGTTGGAATGATCCTCGTTATCCTGATGTTCAGGCTCCAATTATTGCTTACCCCTTAAATCCGGCACGATATCTTACTAGACGCAATATAAAATTTGGAGTAACTCTGAAGTTCTGATTTCTTTAATTATGATAAAAAAGTTTTACATAACGATTATATTTTTCTTTATTACAAGCAGCATTGCCGAGGCACAACTGTTTCCGGTCCTGGGTGGTCAGCGAGCCGGAATTTCAACTGCTCAGTTTCTTAAAATTGGAGTCGGTGGAAGAGCTGCTGCATTAGGTGAGTCCTTTGTTGCTATCTCGGATGATGCATCTGCACTTTATTGGAATCCGGCTGGCTTAGCTCAATTCTCTGATAATCAGGTAATCTTCTCTCACAATATGTGGCTCGTTGATATAAATCATGACTTTTTAGGTGCAGTTTATCACCTCGATGCTGATAATTCATTTGGGATTTCACTCACATCTTTATCAATGGACAAAATGCCGGTTACAACTGAATTTGCTCCTTTTGGTAATGGTGAATTTTTTAGCTTCAGTGACATAGCGTTATCAGTTACTTATGCCCGAAGAATGACGGAACAATTCAGTTTTGGCGGTACAGTAAAATATATTGAAGAGACACTGGACAAATTAAAAATGCGGGGAGTCATGATGGATTTAGGAACTTACTACAGAACAGGATTGGGAACAACACGTTTTGCTGTTGCCGTTTCAAATTTTGGTGCTGAGTTAGCTCCTGATGGTGAGGTTGTTATGGTTGGAAACAGAAACAAATCAGAATGGCAGTCATTTGCTCCTCCTACAATTTTCAGAATTGGTTTTGCTCTCGAGCCGTACCAGGATGATGAGAACATACTGACAACATCAATACAGTTAAATCATCCTAACGATAATAGTGAGAATGTATCAATCGGAGTTGAGTATTCCTGGAGCAAGTTATTATTTTTAAGAGGTGGTTATAAAATAAATGTTGATGAACAGGATTATTCATTCGGTGCCGGAATAAATGTACCAATAAATATTGCTCAGTTCACGTTCGATTATGCATATGCAAATTTTGAAAGATTAGGTTCTGCTCATCGTCTCTCAATCATTTTAGGCCTCAAATGAAAATTAAATATATATTTTATATTATTTATTTACCAATAGTTACAGCTTTGTTTTCCAGCTGTGCCGATAAGCTAGATCTGACTGATTTAAACAACGATGGCGGTGGAGGAAATATCACAGGTGACACTGTTTACATTCAAATTAATCCCGTTTGGGGAGGTTATAACAGACCGCAGGATATTATGGTCGGTCGGGAACCATTCATATATGTCGCAGATACTGATAATGACAGAGTAGTAATGCTGAATTTGAATGGTGATATTTTAGGTTCAAAGAATGTAAAAAGACCTGTCGCTTTAGCTCAGGATTATAAACTTAATCTTATCGTGTGCGGGCAGTTTGATACAATCTTCGGTGGTCAAAGTCAGACATTTGCTGCAGTCTATAAAATAGATTTGGTATCAGTTTCCCATCAGATAAATATTGCTCCGGTAATAAAACTATTACCAAGACCTGCAGATCTGAACCGCCCGCTTGTTGAATACACCGGTGCTTGTGCTTTTTATAATAATACCTTTTATATCTCAAGGAAGGGTCCAAATAATTCAAGCTTTATTGATCCTGATAATTCTATTCTGATATTCAGTCCTAAAAAGTTGTTAGGAATTCAGAGTGACGAAGACACTCTTATTGGCAGAGTTCCGAATATTGATCCTTTAGGTCAGGGACTGGTCTCTGCTTATGACTTGAGTTCGCTAAGTTCTTTCAATGATCAGACAATAGATATTCTTACAACTCTGACAGGTGAGAACAGCTTTAAAGCACAGTGGTTAAGGTATGTAATAACTCCAACTGACCAGAGATATTTCAGTAATTTTAATCCTAACTCAGGCGTAGCGTTCATTATTCCAAACAGATTTGGAAGACCTGAAGGTTGTACTGTTGATAGAAGCAGAAATATATTTATTGTGGATGCTGATAAAGACAGTGTTTATAAATTCAATTCGTCCGGAGATGAGTTACAATCATTTGGTGGTCCTGAAATTTTTAATGAACCATATGGTGTTGCATTCTTTGATAAAACACTTTACGTTGCAGATACAGGTAATAACAGAATTGTAAGATTTATTTTATCTAATGAACAATAACACAAAAGTTTTATGAAAAAGTTAACTAATATTTTTATTTCATTTTTACTAATATTTGCATCAATTGGTTTTTCTCAGGAGAGAGTAAAAATATTAACATACAATGTTCTCAACTATCCGAACTTCGCAACAGAGAAGAATCCCAAATATCAGTTAATTTTTAGTTATGTTAATCCGGATATTGTTGCAGTTCAGGAAATGCTTTCGCAGTATGGTGTAAATTTGTTATTAAGTGAGACTCTTGGCAGTTCTTACACAGCCGCAACTTTTTTCGATGGTCCGGATACTGATAATGCTTTATTTTACAAAGACTCAGTATTTACTCTTCTGACAGCTGAAATTATACCAAACACACCAAGATATATTACAAAATATGTACTTCAGTATAATTTCACTCAGGATATTTTAATTATATATATAGCACACTTTAAAGCCGGTGATACACAGAGTGATATAAACACAAGAGATCAGGAGGCCGCCAGATTAAGAATTTATACGAATCAGCTTTCTGCGGGAACAAATTTTATTCTTGTTGGTGATTTGAATCTTTATAGTTCATCCGAACCTTCTTATGTAAGATTACTGGATCAGGCTAATTCGGGTTACTTTCTTGATCCAATAAACAGACCGGGATATTGGAATAATAATTCTTCCTTTGCAGATATTCATACTCAATCCACAAGAACATTTCAACTAGCAGATGGCGGTTCAACCGGTGGTCTAGATGACAGATTCGATTTTATTCTTGTATCACAAGCAATAATGAATTTTGGAGGAATTGATTATGTTTCAGGGACATATTGGGCTTACGGAAATGATGGCCAACATTTCAATCAGCAATTAGTGAATCCTCCTTATCCAATTTCTGAACAAATTGCCTTTGCTCTTCATGATGTTTCTGATCATCTGCCGGTGGTTGCTGAATTTGATTTTGGAGTAGTTAATGATGTGGAAAATATTAATCTTTCTTCAGAGACATTCAGGCTGAATCAGAATTATCCAAATCCATTCAACCCTTCAACCAGAATTTCATTTACCATTCCAACAACACTATCAGGTAATAATCAAAATGTAAAACTTTTTATTTATGATGTGTTGGGCAGGGAAGTAGCACGACTTATCGATGAAGTAAAATCTCCGGGATATTACGAAGTTGAGTTCAACGCCGGTAATCTTCCTGCAGGAGTTTATTTCTATCATTTGTCAACACCAGATCATAGTGCTTCCAGGAAACTGATTCTAATTAAGTAATTTTTAATTTCACTAAGAGTTGTATATGAAAACAATAAAACTATTTCTAATAGTATTCTTCTTTGTGCCTTTTGTTTATGGACAGGCGATTGTTATCAACGAGTTGTATAATTCAGTTGCAAATGATGAATGGCTCGAGTTACTTGTCGTGCAGGATAGTTTAGATCTGAGAAATTGGGACATTAGAGATTTTAGCAGTAGCGGTTCACCTCAGCAGCCATTGGTATTTTCAAATCATTCACTATGGAATAACCTAAAAAAAGGTACCATAATAATTGTTGCGCGTCCTGAAAATCCTTTCGGTGAAGATTTAGACCCGAGCGATTATTTGCTCATAATTAAATCAAGTAACGCAGTCTATTTTTCAGGGAATCCTTTCTTAATTGCAGGAGGTTCTGAAGCAGTTCAAATCAGAAACAGTACACAGACACATGTTTTTGGTGTTTCCTGGGGTTCTGCAAATCAGAATAGTTTACCACAACCAAAAGTTCATCTCTCCGGATCTTCTTCAAGCAATACTTCAGTCTATTTTAAAGAAGATAGCTTACCTGAAATTATAGTCGCTTCTAACTGGGCAATGAATGGAACTCCGACAATGGGTGCGGGGAACACAGCGAATAATGTAAACTGGATACTTTCACTTAGAGCAAAACCTCAGGGATCCGGAATAGTATATCTTGATCCATTAATCTCTTCGGGCAGTTCAATTGTTAATTTAAAGTTTATGTATAAGCGGGATATTCAATACAATATTAACTCGCTTAAAATAATTTTTCCAGAAGGATTTTTCTGGTCCCAAAGTACCGGGCAGATAGTAATTGAGAATTTTACTTCTTCAATAACTGTTAATTCAGATACGATTTACTTTTCTGATGTGGTTTTCCTGAATGACTCTGTAACAATCACTATTCAGGATGTAACAACTCCCGTTTATACCGGGAAATATAAATTTAAATTTCAATCAGGAATCGGTACTCTATTAGATGATGTTAATCCTGCACCGATATTAACCGTTTATGGTGCTCCGATTCCAATCGCACAGGCAAAAGAAAATGATACGTCGGGCATAGCAATATATTATGGAAACTTAGTTTCAATCAGAGGAATTGTTACCGTAGCAAATCAGTTCGGAAGCCCAAGCTATGTTCAGGATAATAGCGGTGGTATTTCGATTTTTGGTTCAGTTTTTTCTGACTCTGTTCAAATCGGAGATGAAGTTCTGGTTTCAGGTACGATTACTCAATTTAACGGATTGAATCAGCTTGAATTTCCACTTCTTCATCAAATTATCAGTACAGGAAATACTACTGAACCGATCATTACAACTCCTTATGATTTAGCTCATGACGGACAAGGTGGCTTAGAAATATTTGAGGGAAGGTTAGTTAGACTAAATGCCGTATTAGTAACCGAGCTGAATGGAACACCGGTTTCAAACTGGGCTTATAAAAATTACAGGCTAACTGGTGCAAATTCTGCTGATACGGTACAAATAAGAATCGATAATAACACAAACATAATCGGTACAGTTGCACCTGCAGGAAGATTTGATGTTATTGGAGTTTTGAGCCAGTATAAAAATTCTTTGCCTTTTATTGGTAACTATCAGTTGATGCCAAGAATGTTAACAGATATTATCTCAACCGGACCACTGTTTGAAGAATTTCCTGAAGAAACTGACTTAACTCCGGGTTCAATTACCTTAAACTGGAAAACAATTAATCCAGGTACCTCAAGAGTTCGTTATGGACTTACAACAAATTATGAACTTGGTGTTGTTGCAAATGATGACAGCCTTAGAAATTTTCACAACATAACTGTGAGTGGATTAGAGACTGCAACTATTTATAACCTCCAGGCTTTTTCAGTAGCTAATTCAGACACAAGCTTTTCCAGCAATATCATCTCCAGCACTAGTTCAGATTTTCCAACTACAGGTGAAATAAATGTCTACTTCAATAAGAATGTATATTATGGCGTTTCATCAGGCGTAAATGCAAATCAAAATATAGATCTTTTAAGCAGAGCAGTTGAGAGAATAAATAACGCAAAACGATCTGTTGATGTTGCTCTGTACAGTCTCAGCGGAACAGTTGGTGACAATCTTGCAAATGCAATTGTAAATGCAAAGAATCGTGGTGTAAAAGTTCGTGTAATTGGAGAATATGATACAAGGAATTCCACATCTTATCAGATTTTAAGTAACAATGGAATACAATATATAAATGACAAGTTTGGTAATAATGATGGCAACGGATTACATCACAATAAATTTTTCATAATTGATTATCGTGGTGGTGCACCGGACAGTATTTGGGTAATCACCGGTTCATGGAATCCGACCGATCCGGGAACAAATGATGACAGACAAAACCTAATCGAAATTCAGGATGTTTCATTAGCAGGTGCTTACACTGTTGAGTTTAATGAAATGTGGGGAAGTAACACTGAAACTCCAAACGCCCAATACTCAAGATTTAGTTCAAGAAAATTTAACAACACTCCACATACATTTATGGTCAATGGAAATAAAATTAAAAGTTATTTTAGTCCAAGTGATTTCACTACGCTAAACATCGGTAAAACATTAGGCAAAGCTCAGAAATCAATTAACGGCGCAATAATGACTTTTACGAGACGAGATTTGGCTGATACTGTAATTAGTATAAAGAATGAAGGAAAAAAGGCGAGAATAATACTTAGCAATAATACTGACACAGGTTCGCAATTTAGTTATCTTCAGGCGAACGGAATTGATATTCGGTTGAAAGGCTTTTCTGATGGATTATTACATCACAAATATGCAATTGTTGATGCTGAACCGTACGGATATCCTGCATCGGTGATAACAGGTTCACATAACTGGTCGTCTTCCGCCGAAAACAGTAATGATGAAAATACACTTATTCTGCAAAACGACCGTGTGGCGAATTTTTATCTTCAGGAATTTGCAGCAAGATATTATGAAGCTGGTGGTACGGATTCAATACTGATTTCAAGTGTAGAGGATGAATTTTCAGTTCCAGTTTCGTTCTTATTATATCAAAATTATCCAAATCCTTTTAATCCGATTACATCAATACGATTTCAGATTCCTTATTTTCAAAAAGTTGAGCTTAAAGTTTATGATATTCTCGGAAGGGAAGTAATCACACTTGTAAATGAAGAAAAGCCAGCCGGAGTTTATGAGATAAAATTTGACGCTTCAAACCTTGCGAGCGGAGTTTATTTCTACCAATTAAAAACTAAGGATTTTATAGTCTCAAAGAAGCTTTTATTGCTTAAGTAAAGAATATTTTTCATCTAAATTTGTATGACGAGGTTATCTGCGGTTATTCGTTTGATAACCTCTTTTTATGTACTAATTTCCTAAAATTTTTACCCCCGGAAAATTTGTATAAGAGGGTTATCAACTTTAATTTTACACTTCAATTTTCTTAAAACTTTTCAGGATAAATAATGTCGGAAATAAACGGTAAAATCATACAAGTAATTGGACCTGTAGTAGATATTGAATTTGAAGAAGGTCACCTGCCGGATATATATAATGCAATCAGAATTCCCCGTGTAACTACTGAGGGTGTTCAGAATGAATTAATAGCAGAGGTTCAGCAGCATCTTGGCGAGGATAGAGTTCGGGCTGTTGCTATGGATTCTACGGATGGATTGGTCAGAGGTATGGAAGCATTTGATACTTTGGAACCAATTTCAATTCCGGTCGGTCCTGAAACATTAGGAAGATTAATTAACGTCACAGGCAATCCAATTGATGGTCTTGGAGAAATCAAAACTAAAAAGAAATATCCCATACATCGTCCTGCTCCTGCTTTCAAAAACCTTTCCACCAATAGTGAAATGTTTGAAACAGGAATTAAAGTTATCGATCTGATAGAACCCTATACCAAAGGTGGTAAAACCGGTTTATTCGGTGGTGCGGGCGTTGGTAAAACAGTTATCATTCAGGAATTGATTCATAATATTGCTTCTCAGCACGGTGGTTATTCTGTTTTCTCTGGTGTGGGAGAACGAACTCGAGAAGGAAATGATCTCTGGTTAGAAATGAAAGAGTCTGGTGTGTTAGAAAAAACTGCACTCGTATTTGGTCAGATGAACGAACCTCCTGGCGCAAGATTAAGAGTTGGTCTTACAGGTTTAACTGTTGCAGAATATTTCCGTGATGAAGAGGGAAGAGATGTTCTTTTATTTATTGATAACATATTCAGATTTACACAAGCTGGTTCTGAAGTAAGTGCTCTGCTTGGAAGAATGCCCTCTGCAGTTGGTTATCAACCAAACCTCGCAACAGAAATGGGTGCTCTTCAGGAAAGAATTACTTCTACAGATAAAGGATCAATAACTTCTGTTCAGGCAATATATGTACCTGCAGATGATTTAACAGATCCGGCTCCTGCTGCAGCTTTTTCTCACCTTGATGCCACAACAGTTTTGAGTCGTCAGATTTCTGAACTTGGTATTTATCCTGCGGTTGATCCTCTTGATTCAACTTCAAGAATACTTGAACCCGGAATTCTCGGACAGGAACATTATGACGTTGCAAAAAACTGTAAGGAAATTCTTCAGCATTATAAAGATTTGCAGGATATCATTAATATTCTTGGAATGGATGAACTTTCAGACGAAGATAAAACTATTGTAAGACGTGCAAGAAGAATACAAAGATTTTTAAGTCAGCCATTTCACGTTGCTGAACAATTCACCGGTTTTGCCGGTAAATATGTAAAACTTGAAGATACAATCCGTGGTTTCAAAGGAATCATTGATGGTAAATACGATGATCTGCCGGAAGGTGCATTTCTCTATGTCGGAACTATAGAAGAAGCAGTTGAAAAAGCTAACAAGATGAAATAAATGTCAGAACTCACTCTTGAAATAATTACTCCTGAAAAACCAATCTTCAAAGATCAGGTTGAAGCAGTTAGTATTCCGGGAACACTTGGTGGTTTTCAGATACTTAAAGATCACGCTCCGCTTATTAGTTCTTTCGATGTTGGTATAATTAAAATAAAAAAAGATTCTGGTGAATCATTTTACACTACTTCGGGCGGAACTGTTGAAGTAACACATAATAAGGTTTTGGTTCTTGCTGATTCAATTGAAAAAGTTAGCGAGATTGATTCTGAAAGAGCAGAACAAGCGAAGAAGAGAGCAGAAGAGAGGTTACAACGAAAACACGAAGCTGATGTTGATGAAGCACGTGCGAGGGCTGCATTAAACAGAGCGTTGAACAGATTGAATGCAGTTAAAAAGTATAGTTGAAATATTCTTACGAAGGTCAGGACCGTTGGTGTAACAGGAAAAACTGAAATTCTAGTTCAGATATCCATCCCCAAGAATTAATTCCCTCATTGCCCGGTTCTCCTCAAGTTTTTCCTCAAGCTTATCGAAATGTTCAAGCAGATAACTGAGTCGTTTATTTTCACTCCTGATTGTTAAAAGTTCCTGCTGTTGAAGAATTGAAAGACCGGATTTTTCGGCAATCTTGAATGACTTCAGGTTAGTTTTTTCCAGAGCTTCCCAGAATCCCTGATTAACATTAAAATTGACAAGCTTTAGCATTTCCTGAACCCGTTGTTTGAGAGCAAAAAATAAATTATAGTTTAAATCAGATTCCGCTTCCTGATCACTGACTTTAGTTACATCACAATCATAATATCCATCGGGATGCATATCTAAATTCATACGCTTAAAGCGCCATTTTCCTGCAACAACTATATCAAGCTCACCGGATTCATATATTTTTGTTACACTAATAACTTCAACATAAACACCTACCTCAGAAATAGTATCACCAATTCTTGAAACAATTCCAAAACCGGTACCATTAGCAAGGCATTTGTTTATCAGTGTCTTATATCTCTCCTCAAAAATATGAAGAGGATATTTAGAGTTTGGAAATACAACTAATGCCAGAGGGAAAATAGGAATTTTCAGATTCATATTATTTTGACCCAGGATTATGGATTAACGATTGTTGATTTCAGAAGCATAATCGTAAATCTTCAATCGTTAATCCTTGTTTTTAAATCAGTATGGAAATCAATTACTTTGCATTAGAAAAAAGCTCAGCAACTTTATCCCAGTTAATTACATTCCACCAGTTTTCAATATACTCCGGTCTTCTGTTTTGATACTTTAGATAATATGCATGTTCCCAGACATCCAGACCTAAAATCGGTGTTCCTTTGAGATCAGAAATATCCATTAATGGATTATCCTGATTTGGTGTTGAACCAATGACCAGCTTTCCATTCTGTTTGACCAACCACGCCCAGCCAGAACCAAACCTAGTTGTCGCTGCATTACTGAATTGAGCTTTGAACTCGGTAAATGAACCAAACGCAGATTTAATAGAATCTGCAAGAGTTCCTGTCGGTTCACCACCGCCATTCTTTTTCATTAAAGTCCAGAATAAAGAATGGTTCCAGTGTCCGCCGCCGTTATTTCTGACAGCAACCGGATATTTGGAGATATTAGCCATCAACTCTTCAAGAGATTTTCCTTCCATCTCTGTTCCTTCAACAGCTTTGTTAAGATTTGTAACGTAAGCATTGTGGTGTTTTGTATGATGTATTTCCATAGTCATTTTATCAATGTAAGGTTCCAACGCGTCATAAGCGTACGGTAAAGCGGGCAATTCAAATTTTGCCATTGTTGTTTCACTCCTGTTATTATTGTTTGAAATAGTAATTATTTTTTTCGCAAAGGGTTCTACCACTGATACTGCACTTATAGCAGCCACAGAGTAAATAAATTTTCTTCTATCCATTTTGATAATTTTCTTTTTTACTTATACACCGAATGATTCACCGCAGCCGCAGGTTTTTGCAGCATTGGGATTATTAAATACGAATCCTCTTCCATTCAAACCATCGCTATAATCAAGTTGAGTTCCCATCAGGTAGAAAAGACTTTTTCCATCAACGAATAGTTTAATATTTTCAGATTCAATTATTGTATCTCCCGGTCTCTGATCTCCGTCAAAATTCAAAGTGTAAGTAAGACCAGAACAACCACCGCCTTTTACTCCAACTCGTAATCCGTAATTCTCCGGAATGTTATTAAATTGCATTATGCGAAGAATTTCATTCCGTGCTTTTTCAGTAATTGTGATTTCAGATTTAATATTTGTTTCAGTCATAGTTATCCTCATTTACTTATTAAAATTAAAATGGATCACCAGGTGCTGCAGTTACAAACTCCTGCTTATTTATTCTCCAGGTCTGGTGATTGATTTTTACAAAAAGATTTTTCTCTTCGTAATGCTTTGCCATATCTTCAGCAAGCTTTTCAGCCATCTGGTAGCTTGTTTTAATTTCTTTTTTCTCAAGGAAGCTTCTTATTCCATACTGAAAATCCCTGAAGAAAAAATTCGAGTTATGGAAAACAGGGAACTTCGCTTTCAGATAGTTCAGCAATTCCTCATCGTTATTTTTCAACAGCTCAAGATTGTTTTGATATTTATCAGCCATTATATCCTCAATGTGTTTAGTATTTCTTTTTCCGTTTCTAAAATTAATTAAACTTTATTACTATTTATAGAATCTGAACTAATAAAGTTTCAGTAAATACTTTGTCAATTTTTCTTTGCACTTCGGCAAGAGGGTCCTTTATTTTACAGCAATCAAAATGTTCGCAGTCTGCTGAAGAACTATTTGCCTGCATACAATCAACTATTTTAAAATCTGTTTCAACTGCCCGGATAATATCAATCAAAGAAATAGTATTCGCTTTCCTTGCAAGAGAAAATCCGCCATTGACACCTTTGGCAGAAATTGCAATATCACTCTTCACAAGATTCTGCAGAACCTTAGCTACAAGCTGATATGGTATCTGGTAACTCTCGGAAATTTCCTTTGCTGTGGAATAACCAGCGTTGTTTTTCAGAGCCATATATTTGGCTGCCATAAGGGCATATTCTGCTTTTTTAGATAATTTTAACATACATAAAGGACTGATTTAGTCTGGTATTAAACTAAGAATAGTGTCAATTAAATGCAAGTCGGATAATTGTTTCGGGGG
Source organism: Ignavibacteriaceae bacterium (assembly GCA_013388525.1). The sequence continues at coordinate 20,539 of JACAFA010000226.1, forward strand.
TACTTTAGCGTATTGTCACTCTGAACGAGTGAAGAGTCTTGTGACTTGGTATCAATTGAGATTCTTCAGTTGTTTCACTCCTTCAGAATGACAGATTCAAAGCGAACTGTCACTTCAACAAAACCATCTTCTTAGTTTCTGAATAGCTGCCAGCTTTAAGCTGATAAAAATAAATTCCGCTCGGGAGATTTATTGCATTGAATTCAACTTCATATTCACCAGCTGGTTTTTCTTCTTTAACGAGTGTGGTTATTTCTCTTCCAAGAATGTCATAAACTTTTAGTGTAACGAACCCCTCCTTCGTCCTCCCCTTTACTAAAGGGGAGGAAACAGGTGGGGTTGGAATTGTGAATTTTATTTTTGTAACCGGGTTAAACGGGTTAGGGTAGTTTTGAGAAAGAGAAAACTCATTAACGGATGGAATTTCCACTTCTACAATTTGTGAGTACTCAAACGTACCATCGTAATCTATTTGTTTTAGTTTGTATTGATACTTCCCCGGCTTAACATAGTTATCAGTAAATGAATAATGCTGAGTTTCTGTTGTTGTACCGTGCCCGGGAACAAATCCTATGTTCTTCCATTCGTTTTTGTCATTCTGACCGAAGCGAAGAATCTCAAACCCTGAGTTGTTTGTTTCTGTTGCGGTAGACCAATTTAATTCCAATGCATTTTCTAAAACTTCTGCTCTGAATGAAGCAAGTTCTACAGGAATTGGGTTACCGCCTGTTGTAGTTTTAAGGATTGTACCAGTTAATCCTACAACCGTACCATTATTCATATCAGTGAAAAAAACATCTTCTAAAAAACTTCCTGCAGTACTAATCTGTGGGATCCAATTATTTCCACCATCAGTTGTGCGCAGAATTATCCCAAATTCCCCAACCGCATAACCATAATTTTGATCACAGAGATAAACTCCAAATAGCCACATACTCGTACCACTTATCTGAATGTTCCAGTTACTTCCTCCGTTAGTTGTTCTAAGTATTGTACCGGATTGACCTACTGCAGTTCCAATATTTACATTTACAAAGTGAACATCATACAAATTTTTATTTGTGCCGCTGGATCGAATTACCCAATTATTTCCACCATTTGTTGTTTGAATAATAGTACCATTTTGACCGACCACCGTTCCATGATTCGTATCAGTGAAGTAAACGCTATTGAGCGTGTTTCCTGTTGAGCTATTTTGATACAACCAATTGTTTCCTCCATCTGTAGTTCTTCGGATAGTTCCATTTTCACCGACAACAACTCCATTATTCTCGTCTATAAAAAATACATCGTTTAGATTAGTGCTTATTCCACTAGTTTGATTAATCCATGTAATTCCAGTATCTGTCGTTCTCATTATTGTTCCAAAGCTTCCAACTGCAGTTCCAGTATTGATATCAGAAAAATTGACACTCTCAAGATGAATTATACCACTTAATTGAACTAGCCAATTTTGTCCACCACTAGTTGTTTTAAGTATTAAACCACTATACGCTCCACTGCCACCTACAGCGATACCATTGTTTGCATCAGTAAAGAAAACTCCATAAAGTGCACTTGTAGTACCGCTTGTTTCATTTATCCAGTTGCTACCACCATTTGTTGTTCTTATGATTTTACCAACTTCTCCAATAACCATTACCGTGTTTACGTTTATACAAAAAGCAGAGTTTAAATTAGTTGTGGTACCACTTTGTTGTTCAGTCCAAGTTTCGCCACCATCTGTAGTATGCACAATATTTCCGTACCAACCGACTGCCCAGCCTGTAAATTCATCTACAAAATAAATTGAAGTTCTTACTACATAATCACTATACTTGTATATCCAATTATTCCCGCCATCAGTGGTTTTATAAATAATACCATTAGTGAGCCAGCCGATATTTTCATTTATGAAAAAAACTGCATTATAGACATCATTGTTCAATTGTGTGAACCAAGTAATTCCACCATTAGTAGTTTTTAAAACTATACCACCTGGAAAAGGATATTGAAATCTTCCACCAACGGCCGTTCCCAAGTCAGTGGTAGTGAAACAGACGCTAAGAAGTGGCCATGTAGTTCCACTATTTTGACTAACCCAGCTGTTTCCTCCATCACTCGTTCTGAGGATTGTTCCATCCTCGCCTACAACTGTCCCGTAGTTGATGTCTGTAAAAGAAATCGCGTTGAGTGTCTTTATTGTTCCACTCGTTTGACTAGACCAGGTAATTCCTTCATCTGTGGACTTTAAAATCGTTCCTGAACTTCCAACGATGAACCCTGTATTTGAATCAACAAAGGTAATTCCATTTAGATCATTCTCTGTCCCTACTGCTGCGAAAATCCATGTATTTCCACCATCCATTGTCTTTAGTAGTGTACCAGCATTTCCAACAACCAATCCTCTTATTGAATCAAAAAAGAAAACGCTATTAAGATTGTTACCCGTTGGTAGTGGATTTTGCCAAAACCAACCTTCTTGTGCAGATATAGTAATAGAAAGAATAAAAACCATGAGAGATATTTTAAGGGTTTGCATTTTACGCCCCATTAAATGTTATACTCACCAGAAACTTAAAAAATTAAATTGAGAAAGGCGAGAGGGGGAATGTGGAAAAAGCTTAATTTGGTCACACTTCGACTCCGCTCAGTGTGACGTTAAACAGTCATTCTGAACGATTAGTGAAGAATCTAAACTAATGAGTAGGAGATTCTTCAGTCACTTCGTTCCTTCAGAATGACAATGTTAATGAATTAAAACCCTAAAATCGCAGCGGAGTTTTTAGCGAGGTTTACTATTGGTGTAAAGTACACACCAAATACAAAGACGGGAATAAGTAAGAGAAGAACAATTATCACATTACCAAAGCTAACCTGGATTTTTTCGCGGGAAGTTTCTGTTCTTACAAGGTAGAGATTTTTCAAAACACGAACGTAGTAGTAATAAGCAACAACTGTATTCAGC
>JACAFA010000214.1 GCA_013388525.1 Ignavibacteriaceae bacterium
TTGATCTTCATTCTCATTTACGAATTGACAAATCAAAAAAAATTATTCTTTATCAAGGCGTTATTCTTAAGGGAAGAGGAATTGAAAAAGTTTTTTCTGTGCTGGATGAATTAGCTGATTATGTTTTTGTGATTGCCGGCGGTGGAGAATTTGAGCAATATTATCAAAAACTTGCTGAAGAAATGAATCTTACTGAAAAAGTATTCTTCCTTGGTAAGCTAACTCAGGAAGACTTACCAAAAGTTACAGCGTCAGTAGATGTTGGTGTTGCGTTAATTGAAAACTTAAGTAAAAGTTATTACTACGCTTTGCCTAATAAACTTTTCGAATACATAATGGCTGAAGTGCCGGTAATTGTCAGCAGTCTTCCTCAAATGAAAGAAATTATCGATAAGTATGATGTAGGTTTTGCAGTTGAGTTTGATGACCGCAATGAATTAATTTCTGCTATTAAAAGATTAACCGAAGACAGCAAATTTTACGAAAGTAAAAAGCAAAACTGCCAAATTGCATCTCAGGAATTGAATTGGGAGAAGGAAGTAACTGACCTTATGAAAACATTAGCGTAACCACCGTTTGTCATTCTAAACGACCCGCCAGCCGCCGAGGCAGGAGTGAAGAATCTCAACTTGCACATTTAGATTCTTCGTCACTCCGTTCCTCAGAATGACGCTCCAATGCATTACTTCTTCTGATAAATACAGATAATATGAACAGGTTTATTTATTATAAGATTAAAAAACTTATCCTTTATCTTCCACAACCAGAATGGAAAGAATTTAAGTATCACGTGAGTTCTTAAATAAAGCAGCAATTTATTTCCGAAAGTTTCATACTTGAAACTTTCAAGGTCTTTGCCTGAGTAAAGACTCTCAAGCTTCTTTTCGTCGAAAGAATGAATGTGAGCATTAGCCGGCGTTTTTTGATTGCAGTGAATGCAGAGATAATAAATTAATTTTTCCTTGTAGGGAGTTGTAGTTATCAGACTTCCTCCCTCTTTCACAACACGAAATAACTCTTTAATGAATCCAGAAGGATCATATACGTGTTCGATAATTTCTGAAGCGATAACACAATCGAAAGAACTATCATTAAAAGGAAGATGAAATGAATCAGCGGCAATAGCAAAATGTTTTTCGTCGGGATAGAGTTTTTTTACTATTGCAGGATTCGTTACAGAGATATCAAGCGAATAAACCTGTTTACCTTTCGGGAGAAATTCTTTCGCAACCCAGCCACGTCCGCAGCCGACATCCAGAATCGAGCTGATATTTTTCGGTACTTTTGAAATGATGTATTCCCGTACACGTCTTTCATCGTGTGCAGTTTCACCTTTGCGTTCCTCAAAATAATCAAACTCTACTGCGTCTTTTTTGTAATGGTCTATGTAGTTGAAGTTGTTCAAGTGTCAAATTCTGTGAAAAAATACGCTCAAAGATATAAAAAATGCTGGAAGCTGGTTATCTAAATTGAATCTTAAAAAGTAATTTATTACGTTTGAAGCAACAAAACAGGGATTGATAGTTATGAAAGCCATAAAATATTTTACCTGCATTGTTCTCCTCGCACTCACTTCAAGAATTTATTCTCAAATACCTGATACTATCTGGACAAAAACTTTCGGTGGACCTTTAGCTGATGCTGGAAACTCAGTTAAGCAAACCAACGATGGTGGTTTTATTATTGCCGGAACTACAAGTTCTTTTGGTGCAGGTGGACAGGATATTTGGTTAATTAAAACCAATGAAAACGGTGACACAGTCTGGACTAAAACTTTTGGTGGAACAAGTAATGACAGAGCAAGTAATGTAGTTCAAACCAATGATAATGGTTATGCAATTTTTGGAACAACCAATTCGTACGGTAACGGCGGAGGTGATTTTCTTTTATGGAAAACTGATTCTTTAGGAAATACTGAATGGTTCAAAACTTATGGTGGAATCACTAATGAAGTAGCAAATGAAGGCCAACAGTTTCCAGACAGTAGTTATGTTATCGTTGGTGATTCAGTTGGTCAAAATACAAAGGCTTGGCTTATTAAAACCGACAAATATGGAAATTTTATTTGGGGAAGAACAATTGGATCAGATAGTTATGGTGTAGGTTACTATGGTCGTTCAGTTCAACAAACTGACGATGGTCGATATGCTGTTGGTGGAATACATTCTTACCTCATATATCCTCCTTATTATTATTCTCTTAATTATTTTTTAAGTAAAGTCTCATCTAATGGTAATATCATTCTTATTAGAAATTATGAAGAGTTAGGGGGTATGGGCGTTTGGGGTGCAATTGTTAAAAAACTTCCTGACGGCAACTTAATATTAGGTGGATCTATTAGACAGTATAGTGGCGGGGCTGAGAAACCTTGGATAGTAAAAACGAATCAAAACGGTGATATTATCTGGGATAAAATCATATTAGGTTCACAATATCCAGCCGTATTAACTTCAATCGAACCAACTAATGATAATGGTTTTATATTCACGATATATGGACCTAATATTTCACTCTTAAAATGTGATGAGAATGGTAATCTTATCTGGGAGAAAATAGTCGGTGGTTCTCTTTATGATGAAGCATATTCTATAAGTCAGACTAATGATGAAGGTTTTATAGTCACTGGCTATACGAAGTCATTTGGTGCTGGTGATAAAGACATCTGGATCATGAAATTTAACTATCCTACTCCTATCAATGTGCAAATTAATTTCTTTCCACCAATTGATACCGCCTGGATTTTTGGAGGATGCCCTGGTCCGGATTTAATTTCACACAATTTGATTAGCACACCTACTAGAGACAGTATAACAATTGAGCCGGGCTTAGGTTCATATTTCTTTTATTACGATTCACTTGGCAATCAAATATTAGTTGATAAATATTATTTCATCGTCGAGGATTCACTCAATCAGTACAACTATGAGCTATGGTTTCATCCGAAATCCTGGCCACCTTTCAATCCGGTACAAATTACATTTGATTCGGTTTTTTATTTCCAACAGAATTCATTTGATATTCAACTAATTGTTAAATATAATGGCAGTCCAATAGATTCGCTCTCACAATTTTTCAGAGCAGATTGGGGATTAGGAGTCGAAGAAACCGGAGAAATTCCTCAAGCATTTTCTCTCTCCCAAAACTTCCCCAACCCGTTTAATCCGGTAACCAGTATTCAGTATGCAGTAAGCAGTAGGCAATTTGTTTCACTCAAAGTTTATGACATTCTTGGAAATGAAATTGCAACTTTGGTTAACGAAGAAAAACAAGCCGGCACTTATGAAGTTGAGTTTTCTCCAGAATCCAGCATCAAGTATCCAGCATCCGGGATCTATTTCTACCAACTTCGTGCAGGTGATTTTATCGAAACTAAAAAAATGGTCCTCCTCAAATAAGATTTATTAAAGGTAATTGATGAAAAATTCTATCTACTCCTCTGTTCTCATTGTTATGAGTTTGTTAATTGGATTCATTTTTTTCTCCAATCAACCTGTGAAGCACTCAGAGGAAAAATATCCTTCCGATTGGTTCTTTATGCAGAGAGCTTATCCACTTGGTGAAATTCCGCTTGAAAAATATTATGAAGCTGTAGAACACACCAAAAGGATAAAAGCGCTTTCAAAATCATCAAATGCAAATCAGTGGGTGCTTTGTGGTCCAACAAACATAGGCGGAAGAATTTCTGATATAGAAATGAGCGCAACAAGCTTTGATACAATCTACGCCGGAATAGCTTCTGGTGGAGTCTTTAAATCTGTTGATGGAGGATTAAGTTGGTTTCCAGTATTTGATGAAACATTTACAATGTCAATAGGTGATATTGTTTTAGACCCGACAAATCCAAATATAATTTATGTTGGAACAGGAGAAGTTAACGGCGGCGGCGGTTCAGTTACGTATGGTGGAAATGGTATTTATAAATCAACAGATGGTGGAATTAGCTGGAATCATCTTGGACTTGAAGCTACAGAATACATCAGCCGGATAATTGTTGATCCAAAAAATCCTCAAAGAATCTTTTTAGGCGCGATGGGAAAACTATTTGGTAAAAATCCTGATCGGGGATTATATCTTTCTACTGACGGAGGAACTACATGGCAAAACAAATTATTCATCTCAGATTCAACTGGCTGTATTGATGTAGCAATAAATCCACTGAATCCGGACACTGTTTATGCAGCAATGTGGGAAAGAATCCGCCGACCTGACAGACGATCTTACGGCGGTGCAACCTGCGGCATTTACCGTTCAACTGATGGCGGAGAAAACTGGGCAGAATTAACTAATGGATTACCAAACAACTCACCAACAATAGGAAGAATTGGAATTTCAGTAGCTGCTTCTTCACCAAATATTATTTATGCAATTTATGCAGACAACATCGGATACTTTGCAGGAGTTTATAAATCTACAAACTACGGCGACTCATGGGTTAGAACAACCGATGGTGCTTTAAACGGTCTTTATTCTTCTTTCGGCTGGTGGTTCGGAAATATTCGTGTTAATCCAGGAATTCCGAATAATGTTTTTGTGATGGGATTGGATGTTTACAAGACTCAAAACGGCGGCAGTTCCTGGTCTTATTCTTCTGGAAACATGCACGTTGATCAGCATGGGATGTTCATTCATCCTGCTAACCCAAATTTTATTGTTGCCGGTAATGACGGCGGAGTTTATAAATCAACCAATCAGGGTTCCAGCTGGACTAAAATCTCCATAATGCCTATAACACAATTTTACACCTGCGAAGTAGATTATCAACTCCCAAACAGATATTATGGCGGAACTCAGGATAATGGCACAATCAGAACAATAACAGGTAATCTTAATGACTGGCAGGAAATTTATGGAGGAGATGGTTTCAGAGTTTTGGTCGCTCCTTTTAATAATAACTTTGTTTATGCTGAATCTCAATACGGCGGCTTTGTAAGATCAACCAACGGCGGGAATAGTTTTGATTATGGACTTAATGGAGTTTCCGGTTCGGATAGATTTAACTGGAACACTCCCTACATAATTGAACCAACCAATTCTGCAACACTCTACCTTGGAACTCATCGTGTTTATAAGTCAACAGATCGCGCTGTTTCGTGGATACCAATAAGCCCGGATTTAACAAATGGTCCGCCAACAGGAAATCAGGTTTATGGAACAATTACAACAATTGCATCAGCACCCTCAGATCAAAATGTTATTTATGTCGGAACTGATGACGGAAATGTTTGGGTTACTTTAGATGGAGGAACTAGCTGGACGAAAATTTCAAATGCTCTTCCGGTAAGATGGATAACAAGAGTTGCTGTAGATCCAAACGATGCATTGACTGCTTACGTGACTTTATCCGGTTACAGATACGATGAATATTTACCTCACGTTTTCAAAACAACAAATGCTGGAGTGGGCTGGATTGATATTTCATCAAATCTGCCGGATGCACCTGTTAATGTAATAGTTGTTGATCCTGATTCAACTCAAATACTGTATGTCGGCACTGATGTCGGAGTATTTGTTTCGGATAGTTCGGGTAACAATTGGAACTACCTCGGTGACAATCTTCCAAATTCACCAATAACAGATTTGGTTTTGCATAATCCAACAAGAACACTTATTGCAGCCACGTATGGTCGTTCGATGTATTCAATTGATTTAACTCCTGTTACAAGTACAGAAAACCAAATCAATCTTGTAAAGGATTTTATTTTATATCAGAACTATCCGAACCCATTTAACCCAAGCACTACTCTGTCATTTGTCATTAGTCATCAATCATTTGTGTCCATAAAAGTTTATGATATTCTCGGCAACGAGATTGCAACAATTGTCAATGAAGAAAAACAATCCGGCACATATGAAGTTGAATTCAATGCGCAGGGTCATTCCGGTGAAGTCCGGAATCTGACGAGCGGAATTTATTTTTATCAAATTCAGGTAGGTGATTTTATTAAAACCAAGAAAATGGTTTATCTCAAATAATAAACGACGAAAAATATGTCACTTTTCAGTTTAGAATAAAGCTTTTCTAAGAATAATTCATAAGTTTCAGAAGAATTTACTCAGGCATAATTATTGTAAACTTAGCAATATTTAACAATTATCAAGGAGATTCTTATGAAGCACACAGTAATTCTTATCGTTATCGGAATAATAGTCATCAGTATTCCGATGCATTATACTAACCCAAGTTTTAATGGAACAAATCCCGGTTGTGACGGAGGCAGCTGTCATAATTTGGAAGATGGTCTGGTATCAGCTACGGTTACAGATTTTGAGGTTCAAATTACCGTAAGTGGTACCACATCAAAAGTTGCCGGCGAATTAGTTGATGCTAATGGAACAGTGGTAGCATTTAATAATTCAACATCAAATAATCCATTTACTCTCACTGCTCCTGCCCCGGGTATTTATACAGTCAATGCTGGTTTTAAAAGTCCTAATCCAAGAAGATGGGATTCGGTAATGGTAAATATTAGTGTTACTGATGTCGGAGAGAATAAAACAAATCCTACAACAATTAAGCTTTATGACAACTTTCCAAATCCATTTAATCCTGCAACCAGGATTCAATACACAATAAGCAACACTCAATTTGTTTCATTAAAAGTTTATGATATTCTCGGCAACGAGATTGCAACAATTGTTAATGAAGAAAAACAACCCGGCACTTATGAAGTTGAATTCAATGCGCAGAGTCATTCCGGCGAAGTCCGGAATCTGACGAGCGGAATTTATTTTTATCAAATTCAGGCCGGTTCATTCACTCAAACCAGGAAAATGATTCTGATGAAATAACCCTTCCTTTTTTTTAAGCATCCTTACGGTATTCATTAACTGTGAGGACGCAACTATATCTACTTTGGCTAAGTAACAGCACTTCTTTAAATTTAATTAACTTAAAATTTCTAATTGGAGTTCTAATGAAAATCTTTTTCGTATTGATACTTTTTACAGTCAGCTTTTATCCGCAGGACAGGACTATTAATTTACGTGGTTATGATATCGAACTTGGTATGACTATGGAACAGGTATGGGAGAAATTAAAATCTGGTTTTAATGTAATTGAAGATGAGGATAGCAGTTTTTACATTTCAGACAAGAACAGTGAACCGGTGGGTGTGATAAAATTTAAAAATGAGGTTGCAGTTAAAATTATTAAAGATTGGGGGACAAAAAGTAAAAGTAATGTTGGACAGGTATTTAAAACTTTATGGAATATCCTGAAGCAGTATGAAAAAAATCTTGATGCCACTAAAATAATCCCCATAGAAACATTCACACAGAAAGGAAGTAATTTTGCTATTCAGATATATCTCGCTGAAAACAGGTATCTTGAAATTACTATTCAACTGAGCGTAACAATATTAGAAGTACTTGAGGAACCGAAAATTTAAAATTTAAATTGAATTGAAAAGAGGTTTGCGTTCCCAAGTCCAAGTGAGAACGGCATATAGGCATAATCAAAGCGTAAATTATTCCACATTATTCCAACACCACCTGTAATGCTTCTTGATTCGTAACCTGATTGATAGCCAATTCGCAGAGCAAATGTTTTGCTGTAAACACCTTCTAAGCCACCTATAAAGTGTATATCATCAGTATCAAGATATTTCTGAAGCTCGGTTACAACAACAAAATCAGTTTTTGATGATTCGTGAGAAAAGTTGTATGCGCCGCCAATACGAAACTCAGTTGGCAGTTTAGTTTTTTCCACTCTTAATTCACTCATCGAGCCGACATTTCTTATCACTGTTGATGCTGACAATCCCTCGATTGGTGTAAAGTAATTCAGTCCGAAATCGAATCCGTAACCTGTTGATTCATCATTCAATAGTCCTTCATACAAATATTTGAATGTCATTCCAAAATCCAAATCATCAATAACAGTAAATCCGGATGAAAGACTTCCAAAGAAATAATTTGCATTGAATTTAGAAATGGGTTCTCCGGGTCTTTCTCTTACTTCGATGTCATCAACAGTTGTAACGTTGAATCCAACTGCCCAGGGAAGATTAAACATATTCCATTTGATTCCGCCAACTTCACTTCGAATATCCTGAATCCATTCATCGTGCATAAATATAACTTCGTTCATTTCAGTTGAAACAAGTCGTGAGGGATTATAAAATAATGCGGATAGATCATTTGAAGCGGCCACACCAGCATCACCCATTGCAATATTTCTTGCACCAAATCCGAACTTCAGAAATGAAAGTCCGCTGTTGCCTGCAGATTGGGCAAAACTTATTGAGGCGATTAGCAATGTAAATATAAATGTTTTGAGCATTGTTATATTGTCTTATTGTTGCATTGTTAAATTGTAAATAATCTGCTTAAATGATTTTTTTCAGCAATAAAGCAATAGAACAATTTAACAATTGATTTATTAAAAATTAAAATTAACACTAAGAATATGCCTGTCAGCACTTGAGTATTGTTCAATCTGAAAAGCATAATCAACACCTACCACTAAATTACCAAACGGCTGAAAGAATGAAAAACCGAGTGAAGGTTTAACAGACCAATCAGTATTGCTGAGATTAAACTGATCAACACCGCCGCGGATAAAAAACTTATCGTAAATATTATACTCAACACCTGCACGAATTATATTTGTCTTAACGCTACTGTTCTCATACTCAATAGCTCCAATCAAACCAAGCACTTTGTTCCTGTAGCTTACACCAAGTTTTCTAAGATTAGGAAATTTGTCTTCGCTAATTATTCCTTCCTGCTGATACACCGGTGAAGTATCCCATTTGTATTTACTCATCAAATCAACAAACACCAGAGAGAGATTGAAGTTATTATTTATTCTGTATAATGCACCAATGTCGAGTCCTAAGCTGGTTGAATTTATTTCTTCGTACAGTTTGTAGTAGTAAAACTTTGTTGACAGACCAATGGAGAATTTTTCTGAAATCTTTGCCGCAAGTCCAATGAAGAATTGATTTTCAGACGTTGAAAGCTCGCCGGTTGGTAAACCATTGTTGTCACGTCCGTCAATATTTCTTACTCCTGAATTAATAACCCCTATACTCAATCCTGCAGTTGTTCTGGGTTTTCTGTTTTCAAGAATTGTATCCTTGCTCGAATAAAAATCAAATCTCCTTGTGTAATTAAAATAATTAAGTGTTCTGTCGAGTGTGAGAAATGAATAACCAGCCTGGAATGAATTGTTTTCCTGAAATGGTGTAACCGCCGGATTGTAGTAAGAAACCAACTCCCCTTCCGTAACTGATGACAAAGCGTTGCCCATTCCGATTCCTCTTGCACCAAAACCTATTCTGCTGAATGCACCGGGACTAACAGCCATCTCACTGAATTCAGGCTGCGCAAAAATTGCTTCGAACATTAGGGTAAATAATATTATTACTATTTTTTTCAAATTTCGCTAATTTTCCTTTTATTAATCATGCGCGCCGATGCATGAATGCATGGCTGCATGCAATCATGCAACAATGCAACCCACGCTCGATTGGATGGTTGTAAAATACAAAATGATAATCTATGTTATCTGAAAATTTTAATTCTAATGTTTTGATCATTGCATATAAATTATTTTTCCGAATAGAGGTTCATCATCTCCGACATCAACCCGGTAGAAATAAACACCATTTGGTAAATAGTTCCCATTATCATCAAGACCATCCCAGAATTCAGGTGCACCTTCAAGTGTTCTGTTACGTAGTGCATTTTGAATTATTGTTCTTATGTAATTCATCCCGAAATCAAAAATCCTTATTGTCACTGAGGCTTCGACACCACCGGTACTGTATTTTATTTTTAACTGCTCCTGTCTTGGTGAAAATGGATTAGGATAACAATAAGCATCTCTGTCTGATTTTAACGGCTGTGAAGCAAAATAAACTTTCCAATCACCGTTCCAGAAAGAGGTTTCCTGTAATCGGGCTAAACCATCATCCGAACCGAGCCAGATGTCATTTCCCTGAGAAGCAGCACTGTAAAAAATATTTGTCTTTAATGCAACGCCTGATTCTTTATCAACAATGTTATTAGGAAGAATCCACGTTACTCCGCGGTCTGCAGACCTGAATGCACCATTATCAGTGGCAACGATAACATTGTCTTCCTTAAATCCAAAATTATGTGTTCGTTCGTCAATCAAAAATGTTTGCCACGTTTCACCAAAGTTTGTTGATGAACTAACTCCGTAAAACTCTTCAGGCTTTTCTGCTTTCCAGGTTGAAGCCCAAATTGTGTTGGAACTGAATGCCAGCGCTGTGATAAAATTTCCGCTAACTGGTTCATCCTGGTTTTGATGATTGAATTTTACCCAGCCTGGATAAATATCATTTGCGTTAGTGGTTTTGTTAATTCCGTTTGCTGTGCCGACGAGAACAGTTGTATCATCAATAGCCACAACAGAAAATGCACGGTGGTTTAAATTTCCTTCACTGCAAAATGAACCGCCGATTGGTGACAAACAAAAATCGAGTGTGTCCTGGGGTTTAATCGAATTTAAATTGTCAGGAGGAATCACAACTCTTTGCCAGGTTAATCCTTTGTCAGTACTCCTTCTTGTTCCACCGGCAAAAGAAGTAATCCAGATAGTATTTGGTGTAAATGCAATATCATAAGTTATATTTTGTTCAGCTACAGTTACCGGTAATGCAGGCAA
>JACAFA010000036.1 GCA_013388525.1 Ignavibacteriaceae bacterium
CATTAACACCATCAAATGAATGAATTGAATTCAAATCCTGAGTTGTTGGTGATGTAATAATAGTCCAGCTTAAACCAGCATTTGTTGTTGAGTATAACGTACCTGCACCACCGACTGTCCATCCATCATTCTGGTTTATGAAGTGAAGACCATTTAAGCCGACTAAAATTCCGGTAGAACGTGATGTCCAGTTAACTCCGCCATTACTTGTATACATAAAGAATGAATTACTTCCACAGGCAAACCCAACTGATGCATTAATGAATTGTATATCTTTGATATCATCAGGTGCCGGACTGCTCATATTGCTGAAAGTTGTTCCACCGTTACCTGAATACAACATCAACCCATTTCTTGCACCAACCCAAACATTCTGGTCAACAGCAGTAACACAAAGAAGCCTTTCAGTAGTGCCGGTATTCAACATAGCCCAGGTATTACCGTCATCTGTTGATTTAACGGCAACTCCGTCATCTCCCACAGCATAAAAAGTTGAACCACCTGCAAAACCAGCACCTCTTAATTGTAATGATGTGCCGCTGCTTTTCGCAACCCAGTTTGTTCCGCCATTGGTGGTAGTAAAAACTGTTCCGTTATCTCCAACAACAATCCCGGTGCTAGCATCTTTAAATACAATCTGATGAAGATCAGAACCAGTCAATGTTAAAAGAGACCAGGTAGTACCTGCATTAGTTGTATGAAGCATTGTTCCTGCATCTCCGCAAGCCCAGCCTTCGGTTGGATTGATCATCTGTATGCCTTTTAACTGGTTGCTTGTATTTGAATTCTGAAGCTGCCAATTTTGGGCGAAGTTCAGTGATGTGATCATTACAGAAATAATAATCGCAACTGAGATTTTGGTGAAGTTAAAGTTTTTCATTTTGTTCTCCTGATTAAGTAATTGAAATAAGTGATTAATTATCTAATTGAATGTATCGACACACATATATAGTTACTGATTCACTTCAAAAGTGACAATGACGGATAATTAATTATGGAAGCGTCTTGAACGATGATCAAAGAGCGAGTTTAAATTTTTCGGAAATAAGTTTGAGGTGGGAGATCTCAATTATTATAATATGGCTCGATGTGAACCAGAACATCGCTGATGTTTGAATACTCCTTCATCAATTCATCTTTCACTTTGTGAGCTATTTCGTGTCCTTTATGTACCGGAAGATTGGCGTTAACTAAAACATGGATATCAACAAAATAATCAAATCCCATTTTTCTTACGAAACATTTATCAATACCCATTACATTTTCAACTTTCCCAGCTACAGTTCTAACCTTTTGTATTGTTTGAGCAGGAGGTGCTGTATCAAGTAATTCATACAACGCAGGCTTGAAAATTCTATAAGCATTTACAATAATGATAACGGATGCAAATAATGCAGCAAAGTCATCCGCCGATTCATATCCCTCTCCACCAATTAGAGCAATTGAAATTCCAATAAATGCTGCTGCTGAAGTTATTGCATCGCTGCGATGGTGCCAGGCATCGCTTTTAACTGCAACACTATTCACGGTCGTTCCAACTTTAATGACATACCTGAATAATGTTTCTTTAGTAATAATGACAAGAATAAGTACAATTAAAGTAAATGGAGCAGGAGCGTGGTGAGGAGTAATTATTTCATAAATGCTCTGAACAACAATTACCATCGCGGCAATAAAAATTCCGAAAGCAACAGCTACTCCGGCAAACGGTTCAGCTTTTCCATGTCCATAAGGATGATCTTCATCGGCGGGTTTGGTAGCAAAATATAATCCGGTCAGAACTATAGAAGAAGTGAAAATATCTGTAAGTGATTCTATTCCATCAGCGATTAATGCATAAGAGTTGCCGATTATACCTGTGAAGATCTTTATTGCGGCAAGTAGAGCACTCGCAATAATTCCGATAAGCGTAGTTTTTAATCCACGTTCGATTAATTTTTTATTATCGCTGGAATTTGTTTTCAAGTCTGGTAAAAATAGAAATCTGTTCTTACAAAGTTAGCAAATGGAAGTTTAACAATGACAGGTGAATTTTACATTTACTAAAAAAGTACAGAGTTAGATTTAACTCAGAACAGAAGAACATTTATTTAAGAAGAAGTATCTTCTTACTTAACCCTAGTCCGTTTACTTCGAGAGTTACTAAATAAACACCAGAAGCCAGTGCACTTCCGTTGAATTTAACAGAATGAAGTCCGCTGCTCAGTTCTCCATTTACAATAGTTTCAACCAACTCACCCAAAACATTGAATACATGTAATTTTACTAAAGAAGTTTGTGGTAAATAAAAATCTATGTTGGTAGCTGGATTAAATGGATTAGGATAGTTTTGATAAAATATTATATCGCTTGGTAAATTGATATCATTTTCAACATCGGAAATGTTGAAGTTAATATTTATACCGGAAATCTGATTGTTTACCGGGTCAATAATTACGGTTTGACTAACCGCATTATCAAGCCCGATCTTCTGTGCTACAAGTTCATAAGTTCCGTAAGGAATGTTGGATACTTTGTAATCCCCTATGTCTTTTCCAAAGTTATAAGAATATAATGCTCCATTATTAATATTTTTTGCAAGGATTGTTATACCTTCATAATCTGTCTGATCTGAAAAAGATGTAAAGTTAATTGAACCGGCAATACTGCCGCCACCGTAGGATGAATCTCTCATAAGTAGAATATTTTTATTAAGAATATTTCCATTTATTAATATTGAGTCTGCATTTTGCCAGAAGATTGAAGCCATCCCTTCATCATTATAATAGCCAGGTAAAAAATAATTTGTGTATGCCTGCAGATAGTGGTAGGCTGGTGCCTGAATATTTACAGAATATGTTCCATCAGGTTTAATAAAGCCTGCATATACATTCATATCCGCTAACATTTCATTCCCTTTCTCCAGTCCGATTGGTACATGTGTCCCGTTTCTTACAATGATTATACCTTTATTAACGTTCACTCCACTTACTGAATCGATAATTTGTCCACTGACTGAAAGATTTGGATTATCAATTCTTTTCAAGTTAAAATCTATGGTACGAACAACACCGGAATCAAGTTCAACTAATTTAGCGAAGAATGGATCATAAGTACTGTCATGAAAAACTGAATAATAACCTTCCTTTTCTGCACCAATTGTATATTCTCCTTCCGGTAGTGTAATTCGATAAAATCCTGAAGCATCAGTTTTTGCAGTATCAAGCAGATAAATTCCATTGTAAAAAAAGTAGACGGTAGCACTATCAACCAATGTGATGCTATCTCTTATTGTTCCGTTGAACTCTCCATATTCATCTTCGAAAAATCTTATTCTTATTTCAAGAGGTTCGGGACTGCTGATCCCATTATTGAAAACCATTATAGAATCAGAAGTGTCAGTTAATGTCACATAATAAAATCCGCTCAGTGTTACATTCATTCTAATTGAATCATCGGGAACAATAGAAAAAGGTAATTGAAGATTATTCTCAAATTCTAAAATGTAAAGTGAATCATTATACTTTATACTATCGATGGTTAAAATCTCATCACCTTTATTAATGAGAAATGCATAATCGTATCGGTTAAACAGATCTTCAAACTCAATCCTGTTTGGTTTGATATCCAATTCAGGCTGAGCACTGATTAAAGATGAAAAAATAATCAGAAAAACAGAAAAAATTTTTAAAAATCTCATTTCACATTTCAATTTTTTAACTTTAGTATCAAGTTTAGTAATTTCGTGACAAAAATAAAGCGAGAAAAAGATAGACTATCTAAATATTTCTGGTTTAGAGCTTGATTCTCTTCTAAAAAAGTCAAAAGCAGGAGATTCAATTTCTTTCAACAAGCTTTCCGGCTACATCCGCGAAATATCATATTCTTATTTTATTTCAAAAGTGCATCAAAAGAGAATACCAAATATTGAGGATGCAGATGACCTTACTCAAAGCGTGTATCTTTCCTTTGCAGAGCAGTACCAAAATATTGAAGAACCGGAGAAGTGGCTTAGAAGAGTTCTTTTCCTGAATTTTGTTAGTTGGTATAAAAAGGGAAAAGCAAGAACAACTACTCAACTTAAAGAAAGTATTCCCGCTCCGGATAAATCCGATGAAAGTTCAATTATGATTGATGCTGAAAGCATTATTTCAGTATTAAATACCTTAAGTGAAGAAAAACAGGAAATCGTTAAACTCAGATTCTGGGGTGATTTAAAATTTCACGAGATAGCCGAGAAACTAAATAAAAATGAAGCTGCTGTTAAAAAAATGTTTTACAGAACTTTAGTCGAGTTAAAAGATAAACTGGAATAAATGTCACTAAAATCATATTCAGATTACTAAATGATAAAATAGAAAATAGCTCAACAATTGGTAACAAATGGAAAAATTTGACAAAATATTAGAACTGCTCGAAAAAAAATCACTTTCTGAAGATGAGCAAAAACTGTTAAGACAATTCTCTGATTCGGATGAAGAAATTAAATCTTTTGTCACTTCGTATAAAACTCTGAGCAATTCTTTGTCAACTTCAGGACACGTGCCAACAGATTTGTTGGCATCTATTATTTTGGTTGAGAAAGGTGATTATTCCGAGAATAAAGTTTCAGCTATACTGAGTCAAAAAATAAAATCTCATCTTGCAGAATGTTCGGCCTGCAGGGAAGAATACGCTTTCCTGTTGAGAGAATATTCTGATATATCTGAGCACGTTGATAAGTCCATTCGGTCAAAGTCTCTGAACGAATCTGAAAATAAATCAATTTTACCTTTAGCTATTTTTAATAAATCATACACATTCAGATATGCTTTTGCAACTCTCTCTGTAATAATTGTTGCTTACGTTGGTTTACTTTTTATTTCGTGGGGATTAACACCTGATTACAAGAAAAATATTTTCGCTAATGAACAGGAAGACTTTTATAAAACCAGAGGAAGAACATCACCTTTATTTCAAAAAGGACTGGATGCAATTGATAAAAAAGAATATTCAAGAGCGATTGAATTTTTATCGCAGGATATCATCGAACATCAGAATGAAAAATCAATTTTCTACTCTCATTATATTATTGGAATTACTTACTTAAAAGCTTCTGAATCAGATTTTATTGGGTTATTTAAATCCTATGATCGCGACAATATTAATCTTGCTATTGCAAATCTCAAAGAATCAATTGATAAAAATAATTCTGGCGATTACGAAAGCCTGAAGCTGGATTCATATTATTTTCTGGGAAGAGCTTACCTCCTTGTTGACAGCACTGATGCTGCCAAAGACAATTTCAGAAAAGTTATTGATGGTAAAGGCAAATACTTTAAAGAAGCCGCAGACATATTAACAACTCTGGAGAAGAATTGATAGATGTTCTGGCTAAAAGAATTTTTTGTTTTTGCTTTAAGTATTGTTACGTTATTAATTTGTTTGTGGGCAATCACAAATTCTTCTCGATCTTATAATCACAATCAGAATTTTGACTCATCAAAAAAATCAGAAAGCAATTCTGTTACTAAGCTATCAGAAGATTTCTATTACTATCTTGATCTAATTCAGAATAAACCAATTGATAAGAATAAGATTGAAAACAAATTAGTTTCACTTGACTCCGGATTTGAGCGAGAATTTCTCCACGCTTTGTTAAAGAAAAGATCCGGCGATTTCGTGAAAGCATTCAGCCATCTTTTCCCTTTACTTGAAAATTTTCCGGATTACTTTAATTATTATGAAGAACTCGCCTTACTTGGTAAGATATCAGGCAATTCAAAAAAATTATCTGAGTGGCTTGAAAAAAATAAATCATACTCATCGAATAAATTTTATTACTATTTAAAAGCCTTGATTGCATTTCAAAATGGTAACACTTCACAGGCAATAGAAATATTTCAATCCCTCATTTCTGATAACTTTATATCAAAGGAAATTTATTTTCAGTTAGCCAATGCGTACAGAATAACCGGAAATTATGATGAGGCTTTAAAGAATCTTATTAGCGCAGAAAACTTGAGTAAGAAAAATGATTTATTTCTTCCTAAAATTATTAATCTTAAAGGAACAATATTTTTCTTGTCCGGCGATTACGAGCAGGCAAAAAAAAGTTATACGTCAGCTCTGGAGTCTTCTGTTAATTCAGGAAACAAGTCTGAAGAAATAAAATCGTTTGCAAACCTGGCGATAATTAAAGATGTGTACGGAGATATTTATAAAGCTAGAGACGATTTTGAGAGTGCAATTACAATGGCCGAGGAAATTGAGAATATTGAATTGCTGGCTTTCCTTTATTCGGAACTTGGTGTTTCATTCACTTACACAAATAGTCTTATCGAAGCCAGAAAGAATTATGAAAAAAGTTTTTCGTTGTATGAGAAACTGAAAGACAATGAGAGGCTTTCTTATCTATCAAGTAATATTGGTTCACTTTATCTGCAAATTGCAAATTACAAATCAGCACTAGATTACTACAGCAGAGGATTACAGTTTGCAGGCGAAAATAAATTGGGACAAATTTTAAACCTGACTGGATTAGCAGATGTTTATTCGAATGAATCAAATTACTCTAAAGCACTTCAATATTACAATCGTGCAAAAGAAATTGCCGATTCGATTAAAGATATTTCATCTTCTCTGAAAATCGAGCAGGGAATTGGTGCATTATACTACAATATTAACCGTCCTTTTGAAGCTCTGGAAATTTTAAAGAATACAGACTCCAATATTAAGAATGATGAATCACCATTCGAGATGGTAAAATTATATTCTAAAATTGGAACGGTGTTAACTTCGATCGATAGCCTGAATCAGGCACAAATATATTTTCAAAAAGGACTAAGCGTAGCGAATAAAATTGGTGATATTTATAGTTCGATTGTTTTGAAGACTGAACTTGCTTACAATTATTTTCAACAGAAAAATTACAGCGAAGCTTTCAGCCTGTTATCTGAGGCGCAAACATCAGCGAAGAAATACAACCTAACCCAGCTTCTTGGATTGCAGAAACTTTATCTTGGAAAAATTTTTAATGTTCAAAATAATTTTGACAAAGCGATTGAAAATTATCAAAGTGCATTTCAACTTAGTGGAAATACACACGACTACAATAATCAGATTGAAGCTGCATATCTTGTTGGGAAAAGTTTTGAAGAAAATAATGATCACATTAACGCAGAAAAGTGGTATTTGATTGCAATAGAATTAATTGAAAAAATTTCATCACCACTGAGCCCAAACCAGGAAATTCAGATTGCACATTTTTCCGGATGGAATTCCATTTATAATTCTTTAGCTGAGTTGTTTCTTGAGCAGAGAAGGGAAGAAGAAGCCTTTCTTGTAATTGATAAAGCCCGTTCCAGAAATACAAAGTCAAATCTCGATAGATTGAAATTACTTTCATACCTTAAGGATGAAAGTGTTTTTACAGAAATGATTGATCTTGAATGGATGATATCTTCAGGTTTATATGATCAAGCAATTACTGATTCATTGAAAGCAGTCGTTTCAAAAATTAAATCTCAACTCATCTCTGAGAATAAGCACTTTGAAGAAATTTTTACGCAGAAAAAACCCGAAACAATTGAAGATATGAAAGAGAAACTCGGGGATAATGATAATATACTTTCTGTCTATGTCAGGAATACTTCTTCTGCTCTGTTCAATTTAAATTCTAACGGATTGAGTTACGAAAAATTAAGCATTGGTCGTGACAGCCTTTTATCAATGCTCAAATCTATCTCACCAATTTATCATTCTCATATCTGGAGTGAGGAAATATATGTAAACGAAGATTTGTTTTCTTTTAATGCATTAGCTGCATTTCAGTTATATGAAAGAGTATTTAAAAATTTTCTCTCCGGTATCCCGTCAAAATCAAATCTGATAATAAGTTTTCCTTCTGAGTTAATGATGCTGCCTGTTGAGATGCTTATTACAGAATGGAATGATGGAGATAGCCCATACTATTACAGCGATAAGAAATTTCTTCTGGATGATTTTCAGATTTCATACACACCATCAGCAGCAATTTATTTTATACAAAAAGATAAATCTGAGAATAACAATAATCAAAATCTGCTTATTGGAGATCCTTATGTAGATAATAAGGAATTCCCGGTTAGTGTACGCAGTGGTTTAATTGAGATAAATCCTTCCCAATCACGAAACATTTTATTGTATCCGCTGAAATACTCAATGGATGAAATAGAAAGTATTGATGAACTAATTTCCAATACTAAAGTTTTTATTTCCAGGGAAGCTACTGAAAATAATTTTAATCAGTACGCTGCTTCAAGTAACGTAATTCATATTTCTTCGCATTCATTTTTAGTAAAAGACCAGCCATTGATAATATTTTCTCCTCAGCCCGATGATTCTGAGGATGGATTTCTGGAACTGGGAGAAATTATTCAACTCAACCTAAATAGCGATTTAGTTGTTTTAAGCTCATGCCGTTCCGGACTTGGCAGAGTTGATGCAGCAGAAGGAATAATAGGTATGCAAAAAGCTTTTTTTGATGCGGGAAGTAAAAGTGTGGTTGTTTCTTTATGGGATGTGAATGACAAATACACCTCTTACTTTATGAAAGATTTTTACAAGCATTTATCAGATGGAAAGTCAAAGACGGAAGCATTAAAACAGACGAAGATAGACTTTATAAAAAAATATTCTGCAAATCCATACTATTGGTCAGCATTCGTTCTCTCAGGTAATCCATCTTCAATAAAATTAGAACAATCTTCGTCTTTCGGAATATTAAATCTTCTGCTCTTGCTAATATTGATAACCGGATTGTATTACATTATCAGACGAATTAGACTAAAAAAATTATAATTTTCCTAAAGATTCTTTTGCCAGTTTTCCCGTTTCACTTACCGGGTTGATGGATATTACTTTATTCCAGTATTCTTTTGCTTTTTCGGTTTTTCCCTGAGTCGCTGCTACAGCTCCTAAATTATATAGTGCCATCTGATTTTTTGGATCGAATGAAAGAACTTTATTGTTTGCTTCTTCACATTTAGTAAAATCTTGTTTGGTGTAATAAATTATTGCGAGTGAAAAATAAATATCTGTCCGTTTAGGATTTATTTTCAGAATTTTTTCGTAAAAGGGAATAGCTTCATTCATTTTATGTGAAGCAGAAAGAAAGTCAGCATAATTCTTCAATGCAAGTGTGTCAGAAGGATTCTTCTCAACAGCTTCCTGAAGCTCAGTTAATCTTTTGCGATACTCCTCAGAAACATTTTCTTTACCCGGAGTATTTCCTGTTTGATCTTTAAATTGCTTGTGAACATCATCATCAGGCACCGTTTGGTCGTTACTGATGGAGACTTCGGTTGGCTTGGATGTTTCCTGTATACCAACGACAATTAACAATGCTAAAGCAGCTACTAAAATTATTCCATATAGATATATTGGTTTGAATTTCATTCTCTTCTCTTGATAAATTTGTGATGTTTAAAATATCCACTTGTAACCGAAAATAATTGTTACAGCAACATGGATAATCATAATGACAAACATAGTTATAGCAAAAGGTAAATGAAAAATGTGCCACCAGTGAAAAAGTTTATGAAAAGTTCTCAGTAATGCTATTCTTCTGGCGATTACAATTTCAGATTTTGCTGCTTTAATCAACTCATTACTTTCTGATTTACCTATTCCTAATAGTTTGATCCTCATTTTTAAAAGTCTCATTACTCTTATGATATCAAAATAATCTCTTACGAAAAATCCAGCGGCTGTTATTAGTCTGAATGATTTATACCGATCAGCTGATGAAATTTTTTCGAATTCTGATAAAGTTGCAGAATCTTCGCTAAGCACACTTCTGACTTTAATCGCAAGTTTTTCTTTGATTGAGTTCAACTCATTGATACTGATTTCCTGTCCCTGAATAGTCTTCGGGATTTGAAGATAAATAAATCTTCCAACTACTCCACTCAATACTACCAGCACCATACTCCAGAAGCTAACTGACACAATTCCACCGAATTTAAAAGCTGTATGATAAAGAACCAGCACCGGACCAACCGAGCAAAGAAAAATGTGAAACTCGAGCCAGTGCTTCAGATATCCGATATTAAAAAATTTTCTAAATCTTTTTCTAATCATATAAACACCAACACCAACTATCATCATCAATGTTCCGATAATTCCAAAACCGTGTCCCAATGCACCGCTCGGTTTAAGCAA
>JACAFA010000184.1 GCA_013388525.1 Ignavibacteriaceae bacterium
ACCGTTTGCAGGAAGGTTAAGTGACAAAATCGGTGCGTTAAGATTGATGACAATATCCTTATTCTTAACAGGAATTTTTCTTTTTCTTTATTCATTTGTTACCGACTTCAATTTGTTTTTAGGACTCACTTTTATGTGGGCATTATTGAGTGAGGCTTTCCGACCGGCAAGTATGGCTTTCATTTCTGATGAAATAACTTCCGACAGAAGAAAGACTGCATTCGCACTTCAAAGACTTGCGATAAATCTTGGCATGAGTATCGGTCCTGTTATCGGTGGAATACTAAGCACAATAAATTTTCAACTTCTGTTTTATATAAATGGATTTACTTCCCTGGCAGGCGGGGCTTTTCTCCTTTTTTCTCCCTGGGAAAAACACGAAGTCACAACGAAAGAAGCCGATGTGAATTCACAGATAGTTTCTCACCAAAAAGTAAAGGTGTTTGCTGACAAAAGATTACTTTATTTTCTGCTTGCACTCATTCCGGTTGAAATAGTTTTCTTTCAGCATATTGGTGCGTTGCCATTGTTCATTGTCTCTGATTTAGGTTTTACAAATGCAGTGTTCGGATTCCTTACGGCAGTTAATACTGTACTCATAATTTTTATTGAAGTGCCGCTGAATGATTCAATGCGTAACTGGGATGACAGGAAGTCGCTTGCACTCGGTGCACTATTAAGCGCAGTAGGTTTTGGATTGATGGCTTTCACCAACACAATCCCACCGATAATTTTTCTGATTGTTATCTGGACGTTTGGTGAAATGATTTTCTTCCCGTCATCCGGTGAATATGTTGCAAAGATAGCCCCTGAAAAACAGCGCGGTGAATATATGGGTTATTTCCAAATGTCGTTTAGCTTTGCATTTATGGTTGGTCCCTGGCTTGGCACAACTGTTCTTGATCTCTATGGTCCTTTTAATCTTTGGATAGGTTGTCTTGCGTTTGGTTTGATTTCTACGGTGATGATGTTGAGGTTGAAGAAATAAAATGTGTCCGATGTTTCTGACACGGTGCCACTGTGAAAGCCTTGTTAATTATTAAACTGTTTTTATGTGGTTCTTTTCCCTCCTTATTTTAATATTCCATGATAAACTAAACTTAAACCGGTTGGTGGCTCATAAACTAAAAAGAAAACTTCATTCTCAAACAGGGCAGCACCATAAATTTGCGTCCAGGGTGTTGCTTGACCAAATGTAAAATGAAATAAATATTCAATATCGCTTCCATTAAAGTGAGTAAGACCATCTGTCATTAAAAGAAAAATATCCTTTGAATTCCTTCCCCAGATACGCTGGTAAAAATTAGGGTTATCAACTTTTAGCATTGTTTGGAACTGATTGTTTTTACGTTTTGCTATTTCATTACCTAAAATAAAATATACTTCGTTATTAATAAGACTAATATCCGCCTGTAAACCTTTTGTCCAAATGTTTCCATAGAGTTTGATATATTTTTCTTGTGTATACTCGTATACTTGTGTACTGTCTGTAAGATTTCTCCCTCCGTTAACCACTAAATAAATTCTATTATCTGAAAAATTTTTATATAAGTCAGTAACGATGCCATAAAGTTCGTTAGTGTTAAACATTATCCATGTTCTATTATTAAAATGGGCTATAACACTATTATTGTAGCCATATTCGTCAGGATATGCACCAAAAGCAAAAAAATTATCTGGTGAATCTCCCCATATATCATTAAAAACAATATCGTTACGCCCATCTTTCGTCAGCTCGGCAAACAGATTCCAACTGTTTCCGTCAAATCTCCAAATTTGTCCGTTTTCGGCACCGATTAGAATGTAATCGCTGGTAAAACCATAAACACCATTAGGTTGAATAAGTCCTGGAACTCCATAGGAGGTCCACTGGCTTCCGTTAAAATGAGTGATTGATACATTCCAATTACTTGTAGTTGTTGCCCAAATATCGCTTGGTGAACTTCCCCACATTCTGAATCTTGGGCTGTTTAATCCATCTAATGTATCCACCGTCCATGTATAATCTCTTCTCCCGGGTTTGTCGTCATCAGTTAGTGGGTTGTCACTGCAGGAGTTTAGTATGAGTGAGATAAAAATAACAAACAGCTTAAATATTTTTTTCATTTTGTTTCCTTTGGGAATAATTTCACATTGCAAAATAAAAAATAATACGGCAACAGTTGAGATATTAAAAACGGGACATGAAAGGATAAAACAGTTTAGGAAGAAAGTTGCTGTAAGAAGATTTTCAACAATCTTCAAAAAATATTTTTAATGTCCTATAATTTCAACCTACAATCATTATATTTGCTATATGTTAATTAACAAAATTCATATCAGCACTCCGATTTGATACTTTAGCGGCTCAACGTCCTACATACACATCATTTTTCAATTTCCATTAATTAAAAATTAAAAAATTTTAGATATGGCAAGTATTATTAAACAAATACAGAACAGAAAAACATTTGCGATCATAAGTCACCCGGATGCGGGTAAGACAACTTTAACCGAAAAGCTGCTCCTTTTTGGTGGAGCTATCCAGGTTGCCGGAGCAGTTAAATCAAACAAGATAAGAAAAACAACCACTTCTGATTTTCTTGAGATAGAAAAACAAAGAGGAATATCCGTTACAACTTCTGTGATGAATTTCAGTTACAGTGGTGTGAAAATAAATCTGCTCGATACTCCCGGTCACAAAGATTTTGCTGAAGACACTTACCGTACTCTTACTGCTGTTGACAGTGTTATCCTTGTAATTGACTGCGTTAAAGGTGTTGAGGAGCAAACAGAAAAACTTATGAATGTTTGCCGGATGCGTAACACACCGGTAATTGTTTTTATTAATAAACTTGACAGAGAAGGCAGATATCCTGTTGAGCTGCTGGATGAAATAGAACACAAATTAAAAATAAAAGTAAGACCATTGAGCTGGCCTGTTGGAATTGGGATTTCATTCCGTGGTGTGTATAATATTTTTCAAAATTCTTTCAGCTTCTTCCGTGCAAACAAACAGAAAATTGAAAAGGATGTAGAAACGTTTAAGGGTTCCACTGATCCTCAATTAAAGGAACTGCTCGGTGAAGATGCTGTCAAGCTAAACGAAGAGCTGAATCTTGTAAATGGAATATATGGTGATTTTAAGACTGAAGATTATCTGAACGGAAATCTTGCACCTGTTTTCTTCGGCAGTGCATTGAATAATTTCGGAGTAAAAGAATTACTTGATACGTTTATTAAAATAGCTCCCGGACCTCAGGGCAGAGAAACCACGAAAGGTTTTATTGAACCAACTCACGATAAATTTTCAGGATTTGTTTTTAAGATTCACGCGAACCTGGACCCAAAACATAGAGACAGGATTGCATTCTTAAGAGTATGCTCGGGAAAGTTTGAACGAAACAAATTCTTTTACCATGTAAGATTGAACCGCGAATTCAAGTTCGCAAACCCGGCATCTTTTATGGCGCAGGATAAAAGCTTAATTGAAGAAGCGTATCCCGGTGATGTGATTGGTTTATATGATTCGGGAAATTTCAAGATCGGCGATACACTTTCTGAAGGCGAGCAATTTATGTTTAAGGGAATACCAACTTTTTCACCTGAGATTTTCAGAGAGCTTCAGCTATTCGATCCCTTTAAATCAAAGCAGTTAGAAAAAGGAATTATGCAATTAACAGATGAGGGACTTGCACAGTTATTTATTCAAAATAACAGGAAAGTTGTTGGCACAGTTGGCGAGCTTCAGTTTGAAGTTATACAATACCGGCTGCTCAATGAATATGGTGCTGACTGCCGCTTCCGTCACCTGAATTATATCAAAGCTTGCTGGGTAAAGTTTGATAACAAGGAAGATATAGCCGAACTGCAAAGACTTCGCTCGCATAATTTATTTTATGATAAGCACGATGAACTTGTGTTTATGGCTGAGTCAGAATATCAATTAAATGCAGCGAAAGAAAAAAATCCGAAGGCTAAATTTTTATTCAGCATCGAGCATAACACCGAAACTGTGCAAATGGAAAAAGTAGTTTAGCATTTTATTGGGTGTAGAATTGTTATCCAACTTAGAATTTATCGAACTCGGTGAATAGTAAAGCCCCGACGACAGCGGGGCTTTGGAGGGAATTTAATTATACCAACTAATTTACTTTAGCAGTACCATCTTCCTTACATTCACAAAGTCATTAATATTTAGGCTATATATATAAACACCACTCGCGAGTCTGCTTGCATCGAAGTTTACTTCGTACCTGCCTGCAACTTTCTCTTCGTTAATAAGCGTTGCAACCTCTGCACCAAGTATGTCGTAAACTTTCAGCGTTACCATTCCGTCTTTTGGTAACTGGTAGCGGATGGTTGTTGTTGGGTTGAAAGGATTGGGGTAGTTCTGCTCCAAAGCATAATCAATTGGTAAAGTCTCACCTTTGAAGTTTCTTATATTTAATTTTGATTTCTCCAGTACAACATTATCCATTTGTATATCTGAAAGCGATAAATTTACTTCTTCATTCACCGATGAAGTTAACCTTAGATAATAATCACCCGCTTCAATACCCGAGCAATTTACCAAATATCCTTGATAACCATATTCTTCAAGATTGCTTTTATTGTAATTGACTTCTTCGAACTCTCCAACTACTTCACCAGTTGAAAGCTTAACTAATTCACATTTGAAGTTAATATTAAAATCATTGCTTAGAAGAGAATCTGCTTCCTCACTATTAACCACATAATAATAATCAGAGAAAATAAGTTCACTCTGCGGGCTAAGATATAATGTATCTGTTCTTACGGAAAGGTTTAACTCTTCTATGCTTGTAATTGGAAGCGTATCAGCCCTTTCAATGAATTTGATAGTTTCTCCATCAAGCAATACGTCACCTATG
>JACAFA010000209.1 GCA_013388525.1 Ignavibacteriaceae bacterium
CAGTTGGTAGAGCGCAACCTTGCCAAGGTGGATGTCGCGGGTTCGAGTCCCGTTTCCCGCTCTAATCCCGACTATGTCGGGATTCTTTTTTATGGCGGCGTTGCCAAGTGGTCTAAGGCGAAGGTCTGCAAAACCTTTATTCGTCAGTTCGAATCTGACCGCCGCCTCTGGTTTTATTCTTTTGCATTTATAATCCACAAAACTTTAATTCTGGTTCTTCAATAGAAAATCTTTCTCAGGATTCTGAGTTCACTTTGAGTTTTGTATTTATATATCCTCCCGCTAACAATCTGCCCAAAAATCAGTAAATTTATTCAGTTAATCACTAAATTTTCATGGAATATTTAATCAGTTCAGCTATTGGTTATCTGCTTGGTTCATTTCCTTCAGCATATATATTTTTAAAGAAGACTAAAGGAATTGATGTTACAAAGGAAGGAACGGGAAACGTTGGAGCGATGAATTCTTTTGAGATTACTAATTCAAAGTTGATTGGATTTGCAGTTTTTCTGTTTGATTTTTTAAAAGGAACAGCCAGTGTTTTTATCCCTTCTGTGCTTTATCCGGATGAATTTATCTTCCCTGCTATTGCATTATTATTTGCTGTATTCAGTCACTGCTATAATCCATGGATAAAGTTTAAAGGTGGAAGAGGTCTGGCTACTGCAGCCGGCGGCTCGGTTTTAATTTTTCCTTTTCTTTTATTCATATGGGCAGTTTTGTGGGTAATGTTTTATCTAATGAGAAAGAATATCCTTTTTGCTAATATAATTGCAACAGGTTTTTCTTTGTTTGTGTTGTTCGGTTCATATGAGGTTGCAGTTAAGTATGCATTCCCTCAACCAAAAAATGCTGACACGCTCATCCTGACAAGTTGTTCGATACTGATTGTAATTTTTATTAAACACATTGAACCTTTGAAAGAATTAATTATGGAATTTAAAAATAATCGGAGGAGGTAATTATGATTAACAGACAGAAAAATCTTATTGTAATCATAACCATAGTCTTTGCTCTTTTCGGTGTAATTTATTTAAGTAGTAAACTAAATATTATAAACATTTCAGGCATCTATGATAATAATCAGAATGTTGCATTTGCACAGTTTCAGAGCAGCAAAGAAAAACTGAATGATGACATTACTTCATCAAGAAAAAATATTATAACAGAAACTGTGAAGAATGTAAGCCCTGCTATTGTCGGTATAAATGTTATTGAAATAAGAGAGTATAAAGATCCTTTCTTTTCATTTTTTGATGACCCATTCTTCCAGAGATTTTTTGGTAACAGAGGAACTTATAGTCAGGAAGTTAAAGGTTTAGGTTCCGGTTACATTATTTCACCGGATGGTTATATTGTAACGAATGACCACGTTGCCGGAAACGCTACAAAAATTACAATCACTTTGACTGATGGCAGACAATTCGATGCTAAACTAATTGGTACTGATTCAGCAAGTGATATTTGTCTGCTAAAAATTGAAGGTGATGATTTACCTTTTGTGAAGTTAGGTAATTCTGATGATGTTATTATTGGTGAATGGGTAATCGCTCTTGGTAACCCTTTTGGTCTTTTTGAATTGAATGACAAGCCAACCGTTACGGTTGGAGTAATTAGTGCAACAGGTATGAATCTCGATGCAATAAATAATCGTTACTATCTGAATATGATTCAGACGGATGCATCCATTAACGGTGGAAATAGCGGTGGTCCATTAGTGAATGGTGAAGGTGAAGTTATTGGAATGAACACTCTTATTTTTACTGCAGGTAACAATACAGGAAATATCGGACTTGGCTTTGCAATTCCGATTAACAAAGTGAAAAGAATTGTGGAGGAACTAAAAGAGAAAGGCAGCATCGATAGAAATTTTGAAATAGGCATGAGAATTCAGACAATTGATGAAGGTATTGCTAAATACTATCATTTGAAAAGTGCAAAAGGCGTAATTGTTACAAAAGTTTATCCAAACACTCCTGCTGAACGTGGAGGTATTGAAGTTGGTGACATAATCATTGAAGTGGAAGGATACAAAATCAATAATGAAAATACCATATTTAGTGTTTTCTATGAGTTCAGAACCGGTCAGACCATTACTTTGAAAATAATCAGAGATGAAAAGGAATTAACTAAACAAATGAAATTGGTGAAAGGATGATAAGTCGTTATACACTTCCCGAGATGGGAAAAATCTGGGAAGATGAATTTAAGTTTGCCACCTGGCTGAAGATTGAAATACTAGCCTGCGAAGCGAGAAAAGAAATGGGAGAAATCCCTGAACAGGATCTGAAAAGTATTAAAGAGAAAGCATCTTTTGATGTAAAAAAAATTCTTGAAATAGAAGAAACAACCAAACACGATGTAATTGCTTTCCTTACCAATGTTGCAGAATATGTTGGTCCCGCTTCACGACATATCCATTATGGTATGACATCTTCAGATATTCTCGATACTACTCTTTCATACCAGATGAAAACTGCAGGTGAATTATTATTGAAACAATTATTTGAATTAAAGAATGTTTTAAAGTCACGTGCTATTGAGCATAAAAACACGGTATGCATTGGAAGATCTCATGGTATTCACGCTGAACCAACTACAATGGGTTTAAAGTTTGCTCTCTGGTATGAAGAAACTAAAAGAAATATTAAAAGACTTCAAAACGCAATTGATACAATAAGTGTTGGACAGATTTCGGGTGCTGTTGGAACTTTTGAACATCTCTCGCCAAAAGTTGAAGAGTATGTTTGTAAAAAAATGAATCTAAAACCTGCAAGTGTTTCCACACAAGTAATTCAAAGGGACAGACACGCTGAATTTATGAATGTGCTTGCTGTAATCGGAGCAACACTTGAAAAAATCTCTATTGAGATAAGACATCTGCAAAGAACTGAAGTACTTGAAGCCGAAGAATATTTTTCAAAAGGACAAAAAGGTTCTTCTGCAATGCCGCATAAGCGCAATCCTGTTATTAGTGAAAGGATTACAGGACTTGCAAGAATTTTACGGTCAAATGCAATGGCAGCTTTAGAAAATGTAGCACTCTGGCACGAGAGGGATATTTCTCATTCTTCTGTCGAAAGAATTATTATCCCGGATAGCTGTATTGCTTTGAATTACATGCTTGATCTGATGATAAAATTATTAAAGAATTTAATCATATATCCTGATAATATGATAAAGAACCTTAACCTTACGCGTGGATTGGTTTATTCGCAAACCGTTTTGCTGAAACTTGTGGATAAAGGTTTATCACGTGAAGATGCTTACAGAATAGTTCAAACTGCAGCAATGGATGTCTGGTCTGATAATAAAAAATTTCTGAAGGATGAGTTGATGAAATCAAAAGAAATAATGAAATATATTTCAGAAAAAGAACTCGGGGAAATATTTAGCACAGATAAAATTCTTAAGAACATTGATTATATTTTTCAAAGAAGCGTTTACTCTGAAGACTAATCAAATATAATTTTCAATCTGAATTGAGCTTTCCAAATAATTTGCCAATCAATTTTGCATTGACTATTAAATTTCTGCTATGTAATTAAACAATAGTTATTTTATCCCATTAATGAATAAAAAAATTACAAATACTATGAAATCCATACCAATAATTTTGTTGATTATTTTAACAGCCAATTTCTTTCTCGCTGATTCTAAAAAGAATCTGAATGATCTGGAAATATCTTCGGACACATTGAGAGTAATTGAACCTAAAAATCATTTCACACTTGAGAATCAGCTTGTTACTACTATGCTTTCAAGATATCACTACAAAGATTTTAACCTTGATGATTCTCTTTCTTCGTTAATGTTTGATAAGTATATCAGGACTCTTGATTTCAGTAAAGTTTATTTTTATGAATCTGATATCAGCACGCTGGAAAAGGAAAGATATTCTTTTGATGATTATCTTCTCGATGGTAACGTTCAGCCATTCTTCGACATCTTCAATCTTTATGAGAAGAGAATGCTGGAAAGAATGAACTACGTTGATACAATTCTGGCTAACGGTTTTGATTTCACTGAATATGATTCAACTGAAATTAATCGTGATGATTCAAAATGGGTATCATCTCCCAGCGAAATGAATAAATTATGGGAAGGCAGAATTAAAAATGATGCTTTGAATTTATATTTATCCGGCAGAAATGAAGAGGAAATAAAATCGAACCTAAAAAAAAGATATGATAATTTCACACGAGCATTATACCAGTACAATAGTGAAGATGTATTTCAGTTAGCAATGGATTCCTATACAAGTTCTGTTGATCCCCACACAAATTATTTATCGCCTGCCACATCTGATAACTTTAAAATTGATATGAGCCTTTCACTCGAAGGCATTGGTGCAAGATTGATGATTGAAGATGGTTACACAAAAGTGGTTGAAGTTATTCCCGGTGGACCAGCTTTCAAATCAAAAAAGATAGATGTTGATGATAGAATTATTGCAGTTGCTCAGGGCGAAGATGGAGAATTTGTTGACGTTATCGGGTGGAGAATTACTGATGTTGTTAAATTAATCCGTGGACCAAAAGAAACAACCGTTCGCTTGCAAATACTTAAAGCAAAGGATGGTGCAGCAGCAAAACCCGAAGAAATTAGTCTCGTAAGAGAAAAAGTTAAACTTGAAGATCAGGCTGCAAAGAAAAAAATTGTTGAGGTAAACAATAACGGAATTTCATTTAAAATCGGTGTTATTACTATTCCAAATTTCTATACTGATTTTGAAGGCAACCGGAGTGGTGAGAATAATGCTAAAAGTACAGTAACCGACGTTAAAAAACTTCTCGAAGAACTTAAGCTGGAAAAAGTTGATGGAGTTGTAATAGATTTAAGAAATAACGGTGGTGGTGCCCTTTCAGAAGCAATTGACGTTACGGGATTATTTATTGAAAAGGGTCCGGTTGTTCAGGTTAAAAATGCTGACGGTTATATCGAAGTTGGTCAGGATGTTGAACCTTCGATTGTGTACAGTGGTCCGCTTGCAGTGTTAGTAAACAGATTCAGTGCATCAGCTTCAGAAATTTTTGCTGCTGCAATCCAGGATTATGGAAGAGGAATTATTGTCGGTGAACAAACTTATGGTAAAGGAACTGTTCAAAACCTGATTGACTTAAATAGAATCTCTAGATCTTCTGATAATAAGTTTGGTCAGCTTAAGTTAACTATTGCAAAATATTATCGGATTAGCGGAGGCAGCACACAAAATCTTGGTGTAGTGCCGGATGTTACTTATCCGTCCTATATTGATCCTCAGGAATTTGGTGAAAGTTCTCAAACTTCTGCTTTACCATGGGATCAGATTGATAAAACTAACTATACACTTTACAGCAATCTGAATAAAATCATACCTGAGCTAATTTCATTATCTGAAAAAAGAAGAAATGCTGATCCTGAATTTCAATATCTGATTGAAGATATAAATTCTTATAAAGAATCAAAGGATCAAAAATTTATTTCGCTTAATGAAGAAATAAGAAAGAAGAAAAAAGAAGCTGATGATGAGAAAGAATTTCAGAGAGAAAACGAACGACGACAGAGAAAAGGTTTAAAGCTTCTGGAAAAAGGTGAGGTTCCTGAAAAAAGTGATGAAGAAAATGATATATTTCTTACCGAGACAGCTTTGATAGTTACTGATTTAATTAATTTATCCGGAAGACTGACAGAAGTTCGTTAAGCAGTTAAATATTTCAATAACTTTTCTTCGGCTATCGGGAACATTGTTTCATGATAAGGAAAATCGAGGTCAGTTTCAAAAATATAAACTACCGGTTCGTATGGTGAATCCGAATCATTTATAAAATCAATTACAATTTCTTCAATAGGTTTGTCAATCTGATCGAATGGTATTTTTCTGACCAGATTAGCAGTCATACTCTGATATAGGTTGTTATCAAACCAATCTAAAATAATTTCATACAGATAAATATTTACCACCCGGGATTTATTATCGGGTAAAGTAAAATAGCCCTTCCCGTTATAATTTCTTTCGACAGTTGATATTCTTTTTATAAATAAATTTTCATCGACAAAATTTTTAATTATTCTGCCTTCTTCGAGAACCGGTTTATTCAGTTCAAATGCCCAATCAATAAAATTAAAAAGTTTATCAAGTTGATTACCTATCTGATGAGCTTTTTCATATACAACAAATCTTTCGTTAATGTTTCTGCTTCGTATTTCATTATCAAACCACAACTTGGATTCAATATTTTCTCTTAAGATATCTTCCAGAGCAAGATTGAGCTGAATTGATTCCTCAATAGAAGGAAATAACTTATTACTATGCAGGTTTTGCAACCATTCCTTAACTTTATTAAGTATGGTATACTGATTAGTTTCCCAGTCAGATCCACAGGAAGTTAACTTTTTTACATCAATGGCAGCTATATTTTGTCGCATAATTCTTAATCAACTTTTTAGATATGCGATGTTCCAAAAGCTTGCCAAAGTAATTAAGAGTTATCCCAGGATTCACCTTTATTGAATTGATACACAAACATGAAAGAATTGCATGTTGAAATGATGTGTTAAGGTAAAATTACCTTAATAATTCCCGATATGATATAATTTTTTCATAAGTAATATTTGACGGGAATTTTTACATAAAAAAAGGAACGGAAAAAAATTCCCGTTCCTTCCAAAAATACTTGTCAATAATAAAATCAAATATCGAATTTTATTCCTTGCGCCAAGGGAAGCTGTGAACCGAAATTAATTGTGTTAGTTTGTCTTCTCATATAAGCCTTCCAGGAATCTGAACCAGATTCTCTTCCGCCGCCGGTTTCCTTTTCACCACCAAAAGCTCCGCCAATTTCAGCGCCTGAAGTCCCGATATTCACATTTGCAATTCCACAGTCAGAACCCGCACAGGATAGAAATCTTTCAGCTTCCCTTAGATTATTTGTAAAAATTGAAGATGATAAACCCTGAACAACACCATTTTGTAAAGCAATTGCTTCATCAATATCTTTCTTATATTTCATTATGTACAGAATTGGTGCGAAAGTTTCCTCCTGAACAATACTGTAATGATTTTTTGCTTCAACGATCGCCGGAACGACATAACATCCGGATTCGTAACCTTTACCGCTGAGAACTTCACCTCCGAAAATAATTTTTCCACCTTCTTTTTTTACCTGCTTAAGAGCATTCGTGAAATCGTTTACGGCATTCTTATCGATGAGCGGTCCCATATGATTTTTCTGATCCAGCGGATTTCCAATTTTCAGACTCCTGTAAGCTTTTAATAATGAATCTTTCACTTTATCGTAAATTGATTCATGAATAATCAGTCTTCTTGTTGAAGTACATCTTTGCCCTGCTGTACCAACTGCTCCGAATACAACTGCAGGAATTGCAATCTTCAAATCAGCATCGGGAGTTATGATAATTGCATTATTTCCACCAAGCTCCAGAATAGTTTTGCCAAATCTTGATGATACAACTTCCGCTGCATGCTTTCCGACTCTTGTAGAACCGGTAACTGAAACCATTGCGATTCTTTTGTCATTCAAAATTCTTTCTCCAACTGTAGAGCCTTTACCAATAATCAAGGTAAAGATTCCTTCGGGCAGATTATTTTCTTTTAAAACTTTTGCAATAATATTCTGAGTAGCAATTGCGCTAAGCGGAACTTTTGATGATGGCTTCCAGATATTTACATCACCACAGACAGCAGCGAGCATTGCATTCCAGGAATAAACTGCCACCGGAAAATTGAATGCGGAAATTGTGCAAACAATCCCAAGAGGATGATATTGATCATACATTCTGTGCATTGGTCTTTCTGATTGCATTGTAAATCCATAAAGTTGTCTGGATTGACCTACAGCAAAATCACAAATATCAATCATCTCCTGAACTTCGCCCAAGCCTTCCTGTAAAGATTTTCCCATCTCATAAGAAACTAATGAACCAAGCGGCTGCTTGTATTCGCGCAGTTTATTACCAATCTGTCTTACAATCTCTCCCCTCTTTGGTGCAGGAACCATCCTCCAATAAAGAAAAGCTTCTTCCATACTTTTCATAATTTTTTCATAATCTTTTTCAGAAGCCTGATGCACTGAAGCTATAAATTTTCCATCAACAGGAGAATGAATTTTTAATTCTTCTTTTGATTTTGATTGAATCCATTTCTGACCGGTAGATGCTCCATAATTAGTTTTACTTATTCCGAGTTGTTTTAAGAATTCCATATTAACTCCAATTATTTTTATTAATTATTGTTGATTTTATTTATGATAGATTCTAAAGTTATCTTTTTCATTTTTTCTTCAATATCAATCTGAATTTCTGCGAACAAATCAAGAAAATAAAAGTTCAGTTTGTCAGGCAGACTGTTCTTCTTTATTGCTTCTTTTCTCACATCAAGATGAAATGCTTTTCTATCCTCTATTGCACAATAAATTTCCTGAAGATGAATTTGTGATGGATGCTTTTTTAATCTGAAGCCGCCACTATTTCCAATATTGCTTTGAACAATACCATTCTTTGAAAGCAAAGATAAAATCCTTCTGAGCTTTGAAGAATTTATTCCGATTGCATCAGCTATCTCAAAACTCGGAACAGCTTTCGGATGAGCTTGCTGCAAATAGCAAAGTGCTTTTACAGAAGTGGATAATTTAGTTGAGGCTGACATATTTTTTTAAATTGTTACTGATAGTGTAACAAATAAAAAAATAAATTCAAAATTTTTAATTTAATTTTATCTTAATCTTCTGAAAATCTCTCTCTTTTTATTTTAAGATGATATTATAGATTGAAATTACCCTTATTCTTAAGTATTTTTGCGCTGTAATTAAAGTTTATGAAGAATACATTTTTACATATAATTCTTACCCTATTTTCCCTCAGGCATAGAAGCTATTTTGTGTCTGCTTACGAATCAGTGTTTTAATTCCTCTATTCCTTGATCCACAGGTCATTGCACCTGTTGCACAATTCTTGCAAATAAATATTAATTCATTTTTAAGTATTAAGGTGATTATATGTTGATAGAAACTATTAACCCCGCAGAAAAAGTAAGAGAAGTTATCGGAAAGTATATGCTAGCTGATGGCTTCCACCTGGTTCTTGATTTAAAGAATAGTTACAGAAATAAAATTGTAGATGAAAGAAATGGTGATGAGTATATTGACTTATTCACATTCTTCGCTTCCAATCCGCTTGGTATGAATCATCCGAAATTAAATTCAGATGAAGTCAGAGAATTATTGGGTTATGCTGCTGTAAACAGACCATCCAACTCGGATATTTATACAACTCTAATGGCAGATTTTGTTGATACGTTCGCACAAGTTGCAAAACCTGATTATATGAAACACTTATTTTTTATTGATGGTGGTGCACTTGCAGTTGAAAATGGTTTGAAGGTTGCTTTTGATTGGAAAGTAAGAAAGAATTTTAAAAAAGGTTATAAGGAAGAGAAAGGATATCAGGTAATTCATTTCAGAGAAGCATTCCATGGAAGAAGCGGTTACACGATGTCTTTAACCAATACGGATGTAAATAAAGTAAAATATTTTCCAAAGTTTAACTGGCCGAGAATTATTAATCCCAAAATCACATTTCCTCTTGAGAATCATCTTGAGGATGTAATCAAACTTGAAATGCAGGCAATTGATGAGATTAAAACTGCAATTAAAAATAATCCTGATGATATCGCTTTATTAATCATTGAGCCAATTCAGTGTGAAGGCGGAGATAATTTCTTTAGAAAAGAATTTTTTCAGGAATTAAGAAACATCACTCTTGAAAATGATATAATGCTGATGTTTGATGAAGTCCAGTCTGGCTTTGGAATTACAGGAAAGTTCTGGGCTTATGAACATTATGTTAAACCTGATATTATAGCATTCGGAAAAAAAACTCAGCAATGTGGTATAATGGTTTCCGACAGAGTTGATGAGATTGAAGAAAACTGCTTCAATGTTTCAGGAAGAATAAATTCAACCTGGGGCGGAAATCTTGTTGATATGGTTCGCTCAAAGCAAATTCTTGACGTAATGAAAGAAGAAAATCTTGTTGAGAATTCTGCAAATCGCGGCAGGTATTTACTGAACCGACTTTATGAGATACAATCTCAATTTCCGAATCTTATAAGCAATGCAAGAGGTTTAGGATTACTTTGCGCATTTGATTTCCCAAATGCTGAACTAAGAGATACATTCAGAGAAACCTGTGAGAGAGAAAAGCTTTTAATTCTTGGCTGCGGTGTTAAAACAATAAGATTCAGACCAATGTTGAACATCACTGAAGATGAACTGGAAGAGGGCTTGCAGGTTATTGAGAAAGTTCTTAGAATTATGTCGTCAAATAAATAAATTATAAAACAACTACTTGCACAGAACGGCTCCAAACGGAGCCGTTTTTGTTTTTCAGCGGCAGGCTTATGAACCTTTGACTCAAAATTCGTTTCTTCTATTAAAACAATTACTTTTACATAAAAGATTTTTATCAACTTTATCTGTTGCATATTAAGACCCTGAATTAAAGTCAGGGTGAAAACTTGAATAAATGGCAGGAAAACTTTACATAGTAAGCACACCAATCGGTAATTTAAAAGATATTACTCTTCGGGCTATTGAAACTTTGAATGAAGTGGATTTTATTTTATGCGAAGACACTCGTGTAACTTCTATTTTGATGAAACAATACAACATTATAAAACAACTTATCTCTTTTAATGCTGTAAGTGAGGTAAAGAAAATTTCCGCTATCATAGAAAGATTGATGCAAGGACAAAGCTACGCATTGGTATCAGATTCAGGCACGCCCGCTATTTCTGATCCGGGTATTCGATTAATTTCTGAAGCAATTAAGAATGAAATTCAAGTGGTTACTATTCCTGGTCCAACTGCTTTAATTGCTGCTTTAACAATCAGCGGTCTGCCAACTGATTCATTTGTCTTCGAAGGTTTTCTACCTCAAAAGAAAGGAAGACAAAAAAAGCTTGGTGAATTAAGTCAAGAAGACAGAACTATTGTTCTTTACGAATCTTCTCACAGAATAGAAAAATTGATTGATGAATTAGTCCTTTATTTCCCGGAAAGATATGTCGTTGTTTGTCGTGAACTTACCAAAAAATTTGAAGAAACCTGGCGCGGTTATCCTCTCGAGTTAAAAGAAAAAATGAATATAAGAATTATTAAAGGCGAGTTCGTTGTTGTTGTTGCAGGCAAAGAATGGAAAAACTAATTACTCCCCTTTTTCATTCACTCAACAAATAATTATAATCCTTCAAAACAGTATCAAGAAAAGTAATAGGACGCAGATTTGAACTTATTCCTGTTTTCTTTTCGATGGCTGCTTTGGTTTTTTGAAGCATTTGCTCGTACAAATAAATGTCTGGTTTCTTGTAATTCATATCCAGAACGGCTTTTACAATTGCAATATCTTTGTCAGTTAATGCTGTTACCTGAGGAAACTTAACTTCATAGTTTACAGGAGTTGAGCGAAGAATTGTATCGTCAAGCTTTACTTCAGTTTTAAGTTTGACCACAGTTGTGCCTGCAGCAATATCTCCAAGTCTTTGTCCTTTCCCATTCACAAGCAGAGTAACTAATCCAACTGCTCCATAAGTAAAATAAAGATCAATCGGTGCGAGTATCCATCTAAGAAAATAACTTCCGATTCCAGCCTGACTTCCATCAAGTTTTACGACTCTCATCTTCATTATTTTTTTACCGAAGGATTGTCCGTTAAGAAAAGTCTCACATAATAAATGATAAAAAAATACCGGCAGGAATAAAATTATAAAATACGCTACCGGAAAATCAAACGCTGAACCTTCTGTTAAACTTAAAAGCCAGATATAGAGAAATATGATTGCAATAAGATAACCGATCATAATAAGCTGGTCAATTAATTCAGCCACCACCCTGTCACCAACACTGGCTACAGGATATTCAATGTTAACATTCTGAGCAGTTTCAATTTCTATCGTTTGCATATCAATAACTAAATCAATCCACGTGCCTTTAATTCAAGATACTTGTTAATTGTATTTACTGAAAGATTCTGCGGAGTTGTAAGAATTGACTGTATGCTGTATCTGGCAAGTTCCTTAACAATTAACCGCTTCTCAAAAGCAAATTTTTCCGCTATTGTCTTCAGATAAATTTCTTCAACATTTTTTGCGGGTTTATCAATGAGAGTAAAAAGTTCTGTATTAATAAAAAATATTACGATTACAAGATGAGCTTTTGATAATCTTCTTAAATATGCAAGCTGACGCTGAAGAGCATTCAGACTTTCAAAATTTGTATACAATAGTATCAAGCTTCGATGGCTGATCTTCTGCAGAATTGTACTTGTCAGTATTTCAAAATCAGATTCGAGGAAATCTGTTTTTTGATTGTAGAGAAGCTCAAGAATATTTTGCATCTGACGTGACTGTCTGTCTGCAGGCAGAATATTATTTACTTTGTTTGAAAAGGTTATCAATCCTGCTTTATCCTGTTTAAGCATAGCAATGCTTGAAATAACAAGAGAAGAATTAATTGCATAATCCAGCAAACTCATTCCATCAAAAGGCATTTTCATTACACGACCGATATCAATCACACTAAAAACCTGCTGGGATTTTTCATCATCAAAATGATTTACCATTAACCTTACTTTTCTTGCGGTTGCTTTCCAGTTGATAGTCCGGTAATCATCTCCTCTTACATATTCCCTGATATGATCAAACTCCATTGAGTGACCAACTCTTCTTATTCTTTTTACTCCTGCTTCAGTTAATCTGTCAGAGATTGCCATCAGTTCATATTTTTTCATTTGAATGTATGAAGGATAAACAGGGACTATTTTTGTTCCTTCAAATTGAAATCTTCTTCTTACAAAACATATACGTGAAGCCACAAAAATATTTGTGCTGCCAAAATTATATTCTCCCCTTTTAACAGGTCTAAGTGTATAAGTGAAAATTCTGGTTTCACCTGATTCAACGTTCAACCTGAAAGAAAGATTTCTGATTTGAAACTCGAACGGTACTTCATCAATTATTTCGCAGAAGACTTTAAAGGCATATTTATTTTCGAGAAATATTTTTATCTCGTTATCATCACCGTTTGATAATCGGTTTGGTGTTACTCTGTAAGAATAAATTCCTTTTTTATTTAAGAAAAGAATTAATGCATCAGATAAAAGTAAAACTAACAAAGCAGCAAACAGCAGATTACTTACTACCAGAAGTGGTGAAATGAAATACGAAAAGACAAAAAGTACGACCAGTAAAGCAATAGCTATAAAAAATCTTGAAGAAAGATAGAAAGACTTTAATGATTTCACTATCTGGGGACCTCAACTCTTTCTAAAATCGTTTTGATAATATCATCAGCAGTTTTCCCTTCCATTTCCTTTTCGGGAGTCAGCAGGATTCTGTGTCGGAGCGTTGGATACACAACCATCTTTACATCATCAGGAGTAACGAAATCTCTGCCATTTATTGCAGCGAAAGCTTTCGCTCCAATCATAATTGATATCGAAGCTCTCGGAGAACCACCAAGATAAAGATCACTATTATTACGCGTTTTATTTACTATTTGAGTTATGTATCCGGCAACTTTTTCATCAAGATGAGCTGTTCTTACCTTTTCCCGGAATTGCTGAAGTTTTTCTTTTGTGAATACCGGCTGAATCAAATTTAAATCATTAATATTTTTTCTACTGTGAAGATCAAGAAGTATTTTAATTTCCTCATCAGGCAGCGGATAATACATTTCAACTTTAAACAGAAAACGGTCAAGCTGTGCTTCAGGCAGTTTATACGTTCCTTCGTGTTCAATCGGATTTTGTGTTGCAAAGACCGTAAAAGGATTATCTAATTTATAAGTTGTACCATCAACTGTAACTTGTCTCTCTTCCATTGCTTCAAATAATGCTGATTGAGTTTTAGCAGGTGCACGGTTAATTTCATCAATTAAAATTATGTTTGAAAAAATTGGTCCGCGGTTAAACTCAAACTCAGAAGTTTTCACATTGAACACTGAAGTTCCCAGAATATCGGAAGGCATAAGATCAGGTGTGAATTGAATTCTTGAGAAATCAGCTGAGATAGTTCTTGCAATAATTTTTGCGAGAAGTGTTTTTGCTATTCCGGGGACGCCTTCAATCAATACATGACCATCAGCAAGAACTGCTGCAATCATCATATCAATTATACTTCCCTGCCCGACAATTATATTTTTTACTTCTGCCCTGACTTTTTCAATTGATTCTTTCAGTTCTGTTAAATCAGTGCGTGGGGTAAAATTTATTTCTTCCATTATTTTGTTCTTTCGTAAAATTTTTCGATGTGATAGTTAATATTAGTTAATTCTTCTTCTGTTATTTTATTACTGTAAGATATTCTATCAATTTCCCTGAATAATGATTTTATTTTAGCTTCGGGGATTGATGACTTTTCAGAGATCTTCTGAATAGTATCTGAATCAAAACTGCTTGTTCTTATAAAATATTTGTTCCTTATATAATCAAGAAAGTATGAGATTTTCTTTTCTGCAATGTTCTTAAAATCTTTTTGCTGATAATA
The DNA here is from genome assembly GCA_013388525.1 of Ignavibacteriaceae bacterium. The sequence goes on from JACAFA010000209.1 coordinate 14,543, forward strand.
CAGATTACCAACTGTTTGGACAAATTCAACAGTAGTATTTGTTAACGGCGGAATAACTGGTATAATTCTCTGCTTTCTCCTTCCATAAAACAAAATAAAAAGTACAACTGAAGCAAGTACAATGTAATAAGCCCATTTCAGCGACTGCTGCGAAAGGATGTATTGCAATGCAGATGCATTAAACTTATTACCAATTTTATAATAATCATCCCAGAAAGTGTCCTGCACAGGCAAGTGAGATAAAGCCTTATAAACATAATCGTTATTACGAGAGCTGAGCAAGTGATAATTTGTGAATGCCATCGGAACAGTATTCAAAAAGAAATTACCTTCACCATATTTTATTCTTAAAAAATTTACCTGATCATTTTCATTTTTTCCTAAAACCTGCACAACTGTCGAATCATACTCGCTGAAATAATTATCAAAATCGGATGAGGAGTAAGTGTATCCATTTTCAGTTATTAAATCAGGCAAAGTGAAATTAATGTTCATTGAATCCTGAGAGAAGATGACCATTGAAGTTTTAATTCTCAGCGAGTCAGCAAGAGGTCCGCTAATATCAAATGCAGAAATAAAAACATTATTACCTTCAGATACGTAGTAAAGAAGATACTCAACATCTAACCGGTCAGGTGAAAAATCCGAGTTTATGAAAACATAATTAGTGTAATAAAAATTTTCATTCTTCAAAATATTATAGATGGGTAATTCTTTAGCACTTAGCTTACTTTCCGGAAATAAATCTGATGCTATGTCATAAATTATATAACCGCCGTACGGAGTTTTGTCTTTACGTGAAAAACTTTTAGTCCAATCAATTTCCTCCGGCTCAGCAATTTTTATTACTGTGAGAATTGTCAATGTAATAATTAGTGGCACTAAGTATTTTAAATTCTTCTTTTTCACTATGAGCTGATCAATGCAAATAATTTATTGAAGTCATTTTGTGAGTTTTTTACAATATCTTCATCAACAGGAAAATCGCCGTACCAAATCCATTCGAACATATTAGTTGTAACCCGAAATGCTTCAGCGATCTGATTATGTTTTATTTCATTTATGTATTGATAATTCGTTTTATTATTTCTTAATTCAAATAGTCCTTTTTCGGACAGTAGCTTAAGTGATTTTAAGAAAAGATATCTGATAGCAAGTTTATATTGTTTATTGTCGATTGCTCTGGCTATCAATTCATCAAAATTAATTGTGTTAATATCTTCTTCTGACTCGACGATATTTATTTCATCTGATTTTAATTTACCGAATAACAAACCCCTCCTGTCAGCTTTGATTAATCCTCTGATGATAAGTAAAATTGCAACTACCATTAAACCGTAATAGAGAACATCAAGTAATGTAGAATAAGTTTTTGATGAACTGAGTATAATCAACTGCTGACGTATCCAGTTCTTCACTTTGGTAATCCAGTCGTCGGCTTCATTCGGACCTCCTTCATATTTGAATTCCGGATCATTTTTATATTTATCCAAAACATCATCAGATATAATTCTTATATTTACAATCAATTCCTCTTCCGAAGCGGGTAAAACCTTTCTGGTTGAGTCAACAGGAAAATCTTGATCCTGATTTAGAGCAGAAGCAGCCCGTTGACAAAAGCATAACTGAGCAATCAATAAAATTAATGCTGAAGTTAGAATGTTTGATCGTGTTAGAAATAGCATCTATTTTATTTCATCAATTTGTGCTAATAAACCTGGTGCCTCTTTACGTTCAACCAGATTGTAATAATGAAACGCAATTGCAATCGTGCTAACAGTATAAAGAAGTGTTCCAAGTGAAGAAATTATCGAAGTAAAAATGTAAAGAATTCTGTTTAATCCACTCGCTTCCGAATCAACTCCGGCGAATGCGGTTGCAAACATCATAATATAATTTGGAATGTAAAGAGCATACATGAGAAATCCCTGGATTATTCCAACAACCAAAATCAATCCGAAAGTAAACCACCAGTTGTTTTTAATCAATTTTATGCAGCGACTTACCGCATCAAAAAATCCTAACTCCTCTTCGAGGCGAACAATAAATATCAGTGACAATGCAATTGAAAGATAAATGCCGGGAATTATCAGGAAAAGAAATCCAAATCCTACAATGAATGAATAACCAATACCGGTTAACAAAATCATAAAAAAATTCTTTTTGACCATTTGCCAGACATCTTCTAATTCGAAGACTCCTGATTCTGATTGCTTGTATAACATCAGATGTGAATATGTAACCTCAGTTATAATCAGATATGAAACAATCATAAAAACCATCGCTAGCAGAAAAGGAATTCCAATCGCTTCAAAACCCTGATCGTAAGCAAAACTAAACATTGATGATTGGTAAATCCCCATAAATACACCGGAAAGTAAAATGAAAGGTGAAGCAATAAGTAAATTTGATTTAAATAAAAGCTTAAAGTTATTTCGAATGTAGTCAAATGTTACATTAAGCAAAGCACCAAAGTCTCTCACTTTTCTGAATTCAATTTTTGCCTGATTCACTTTCAACCTCAATTGTTTTATATAATTTATTCGGATAAATCAGAAAATACCACACTACGAACGCAAGCGAACCTAAAATAATTGTCAGGCTCAGGAACACAGGCATTCCTGTATGACGTGTTACAAATGATTCAAGGAATCCTGCTGTAATAAAAACAGGTACTAGACTAACAACCATCTTCAAACCTTCTTTAGCTCCAATCATAAATGAATGCCTTCGAGAATATGTTCCGGGAAACAGAATACTGTTGCCAAGAACAATTCCGGCAGCGCCTGCAATGATAATAGCAGAAATTTCAAGTGTGCCATGAATCCAGATAACAAGTATGGATTCGAATAACAAATTGTGAATATGAAAGAAATATTGAAAAGCTCCAAGCATTATACCGTTGGATAATAACACCCATGCAGCTCCGAAAGAAAGCAGCAAACCGAAAATAAATGCAATAAAAGAAACTCTGATGTTATTAAAGGTGATTCCAAGAAACATGTCAACACCATTCATCTGTTTGTAAACAGCTAACGGATCACCTTTATCAATATTTTCGAGAGTCATATTAACGTAAGCGTCGCCCATAATTAGTCTGACAAACCCCGAATCTCCTGCAGAAGATACTACACCAATCAGCATAGCAAGAACGAATATTGAAAACGAAATAATAATTTTCATTCGATGTTTATAGAACAGAAGAGGAGTCTCATATTTCCAGAAGCGAAGAAATCTTTCTTTTCTTTCTTTTTTACTTTTATAAATTGATTGATGAACCTTTACAGTTAATGAATTGAGATATTGTGTTGTTTTGCTTTCAGGATAAAAAGTTCTTGAATAAGAAAGATCATCGGTAAGTTCAATAAACAGGTCGGCTAATTTATCAGGATTTATACCTGCCTTTGATGCAAGAAATGCTTCAACTTCTTTCCACCTATCAGAATTCTTTTTAAGAAATGTAACTTCTCTCAAATCAAATCTTTCAGCTAGTTTTCATCCTCGTATGTTACCAGTGAATGCACATTATAGTTTCGGAGTTTTTCTCTTCCGTTTAGAAACGAAAGTTCAACTATAAATGACAGCTGAACAACTTCACCTCCAAGTTTTTCGATTAATTTACAAGCGGCTTCCGCAGTTCCACCAGTAGCAAGCAGATCATCGTGTATTAAAACCTTATCTCCTTTACCGATTGCATCTTTGTGAACTTCAATTTTATCCAAACCATATTCTAGCTGATAAGTCTGTGTTTCTTTTTCTGCGGGAAGTTTGCCGGGTTTTCTTACCGGTACAAAGCCAGCGTTTAACTGATTTGCTAACATCGCACCGAAGATAAATCCGCGAGATTCAACACCGACGACTTTATCGATCTTTTGATTCCGGGTAAAGGAAAGCAATTGCTTTAAGGTTTCATTTACAGCAACAGGGTCTTTCAATAGTGTGGTTATATCCCTGAACATGATTCCCTTGATTGGGAAATCACGTATGCTCCGAATATATTTCTTTAAATCTGCTGACATGTCTGTTCCTACTTTTTAGTTAGAAATTTTTTAAGCCCTTCTTTGAAATCTTCTGAGGTGCGGCTGATGGTATTTAATCCGATTGAATACTCAACTGCGTCTTCAACCGATAATCCAGATACTTTCCTGATCAGTTCCTTTGTCATTTTCATACTGCTGTCTGAGTTACTTTTAAGTTTAGACGCAAAATCCAAAGAAAATTCTAATGCATTGTCAGATAAAGAGTTAACAAATCCGATTTCGTATGCTCGTTTGGCTTCAATAATCTCTCCTGTTAATAACAATTGCTTTGCCATTCCCTCGCCCACTCGTCTAATCAAAAATGTAGAGACAATGGCAGGAAGGAATCCTATTTTTACTTCTGAATAACCAAACTTTGCATTTAATTCATCCGCAATTATTATATCACAAACTGAAGCTAATCCACAACCACCTGCAATGGCGGTTCCGTTAACTGCGGCAATAACTGGCTTCGGAAAATTGTAAATTGTTACAAATAGTTCTGCAAGTTCTCTTGAATCCTTCTCGTTTTCTAAAGATGAATAATTTCTCATCTCATTTAAGTATTCGAGATCTGCCCCGGCACAAAATGCTTTCCCCTCACCTGTAATAATTAAAACTTTGACTGATTCATCTTTCTCAACTTCTTTCAGTTTGTTCTTCATTTGTTTAACAAGTTCAGGATGAAGAGCATTTCTCTTTTCAGGACGATTGAGAGTAAGAATTCCTATTTCATTTTTTATTTCATATTTGATCATAAATCCACCGAATTTAGTTACTCAAACAAACGAACAATAAAATACATTTGCAAATAAGTTGAACAAAAAGCCAGTAATATTCCCGCAAATACCTGACCAAGTGTATGAACATTCAACTGAATCCTCGACCATCCAACTAAAAATACTATAACAGAAAATAATAAAGCGATCGGACCAAATGTATAAGTTACTGCTGCCAATGGTCCGGCAGCACCCATTGCGTGTGCGCTTATTTTCCAATGCTTGTTAATTAAGATTGTAACTGATGTATTGGAAATATAACAAAACCAGAAAGCGATTGAAATAATGCTGACGTTAAAAGTTATTAGAATAATCAATCCTATTAAATAGAAGCCTACAGATATCAGGAAAGGGGTTGTTCTTTCTTCCTTTATTGATGCATCAAGATCAACAATTTTTCTTTGCTTTCGAAGAACAACAAATAAAATAATCGGTGCAGCAAATCCAAACAGGAACGCAACCAGAATTGTGACCAATGTCTTCAGAGATTCTGTTTCAAGTGTAAATACGAAGACTGTAAAAACAATTATTGTAAAAGATGGCGGGACAAAGAGAGTTGAAATTATTCTGGCGAGTTTATCGGTTTTATTCATCAGTCATGCTGAATTTATTTCAGCATCCTGAACTTTGATAATTGAGATCCTGAAGCAAGTTCAGAATGACAGAAAAATTAATTATTGACAAATTCATCCTCAGTTTTAAGAGATTCGAGATACTTCAGCAATGCATCCTCAACAGGTTTATATTCAGTAAGTTTCATAAGTTCAGCACGTATTCTTGCTGCACCGTACATACCCCTCTGATATCCTGCATAAAACTTACGATGCTCTAGCACTCCCCTCTTCTCGCCTTTAACTTTTACTGCAAGCTTAAGATGTTTAAGACAAGTTTTTATTCTCATCTCTTCATCAACAACAGTTGTAATACTGCCAGTTGAGAGAAGTTCTTTTGCTTCTTTGAATATCCACGGATTTCCAATCGCTCCGCGTGCAATCATAATTCCATCTGCACCCGTTTCATCGAATGCTTTTTTTACATCATGTGCAGTTAAAACATTTCCGTTAAGGAAAACAGGAATGTTTACAACTTCTTTTACTTTCGGAATCCAGCTCCAATCGGCATCTCCATTGTGACCGACCTTTCTTGTTCTGCAATGGATAGTCAAAGCAACAGCCCCAGCATCTTCCATTCTTTTAGCGACTTCAAGAATTTGAATGCTGTTTTCATCCCAGCCTAATCTAGTTTTAACTGTAACAGGTAAAGAAGTTGAATCGACAACCGCTTTTACCAATTCCTGCATATAAGGAGGATCTTTTAACAAAGCTGAACCTGCACCACAGCCGACAACTCCCTTAACCCAGCATCCTGCATTGATGTCAATTAAATCAGGATTCTCTGCTTCTGCAATTTTTGCTGCACCAACCATTGACTTAATGTTAGCACCGTAAATCTGTATTCCAACCGGTCGTTCTTCTTCAATAATTTTTAACTTCTGATGAGTTTTAGCATTTGCACGCACCAATCCCTCAGAGTTTACAAATTCGGTGTAAACAATATCTGCGCCCAATTCTCTGCAAACCAACCGAAATGAAATATCAGTTACATCTTCCATTGGTGCAAGGAGGATTGCGTTCTTTATTTCTATGTTACCGATTTTGGGCATTAACTAATTTAATAATCATTCTATCTAACAAAAGGTTTTATTTGATTTAATTGTTTATTTAATGACTTAGAAACCACATAAATATCATATTGATTTTGAAGATTAAACCAAAGCTCCGCAGAAGTGCCAAAATATTTTGCAAGCTTTACGGCCATTTCAGAACTAAGATTTCTTTTCCCATTAACAAGTTCATTAATAGTTCTGAATGTGGTCCCTAAAGCCTCAGCAAGATCTGTCTGAGAAATTTCCAATGGTTTAAGAAATTCCTCATTTAATATTTCACCGGGATGTGTCGGTTTGCTTTTTAGATTTAACATTTTAACACCTTATTTATGATAAACTTCATTTCGAACGGAAGGAAATGTATGTTTGATCTTCCATTGGAGCCTGGAGGATGACTTTGTTTAGTTCTATGTTAGCGATTTTGAACATTTGTATACAAATATTAACTAGGTAAAGATAATTATATACAGCTAAATCTTGAAGGCTTAAATACAATTAATTAATGGCTTTTAACTTCTTCGGTATATAAAACATCGTAAATACAAAAACCACAAACATAAAAGCAGCCCCGGTTAAAAACGGGAAAGGATATCCAAGAAATTCAAATGCAAATCCACCCCACAATGGACCAGCTACTCTTGCCAACGCAGATAATGATTGATTTACACCAAGTGTTACACCTTGTTCGTGGTCAGGAGTAACATCGGAAATTAAACTTAATAGTGTTGGCTGCAGCATTCCCGTTCCGATTGATAGAAAACCTGAAATCAAAGCAAGTCCCAAAAAATTTCCACCGTAAGGAATTAATCCAAGTCCGATACTTATTATCAATGAGCCCACTTTCAGAATATTTTTCTTAGTCATCATCTTATCTATGTGACCAATCAACCCGCCTTGGACAATTGCAGAGACCAATCCGGTTATTCCAAACAGATAACCGTTCTGCAAATCCGTTAAACCGTAAACCTGAATTCCAAGTAATGCGAACGTGCCATAAATATTAGCAAATGAAAAAACCAGGATAAAGAAAAGAACTATAAATATCGCTCTGCTCGGTTCACTGAAAACTTTTTTCAGAGCTTCAATATCAATTAATTTTCTTTTTGTAACCTTCTCTTCAAGTATAGTTTGATCACTCCTCTTTAAAGATTCAGGTAGAAAAATTGTTGTCACTATAAAAGCAACTAATGAAAAACCACCCGCAACTAAACCGGTAACCATATATCCATACTCAGCCAAAAAACCGCCTATGAGCGGACCAAAAACAAATCCAAGTCCGAATGCCGAACCTATAAGACCCATTCCCTTCGAACGAGTTTCTTTTGTCGTAACGTCAGCGATATATGCTTGCGCAACTGCAATACTGCTTCCACCAACACCTGCAACAACTCGCGAAATTAAAAGGACAGGATAGTTCGATGTAAATGCAAAAATGATATAGCCTAATGCATTGATGAACAAGCAGAGAACAATTACAGGCTTTCGTCCGTGTTTGTCTGAATACTTTCCGAGAATCGGATTAAAAATGAATTGAACAAAAGAATAAATTGCAATTGCAATTCCGATTGCTGCTTCTTCAATTCCCAAAACTTTTACAGAAAATGATGGAAGTATTGGAATCAGTATTCCGAAGCCAAGAAGATCGATAAATACCGTAAGAAAAATTAAGAAGAGAGCAGATTTATTTTTCAAATAGTTTTCCTTTACTGAATAAAATACAATATACTTTAAAGTGAAGTAATTTTTTTATTTAGCCAAAAATACCAGTTCTGAAACGCTAACCTTTTATTTCCATCTTCATCATATAAACCTGTGTCCTTCCAAACCTTTAACAGATCATCAGGCGAACCGATTTCCTGCCATAATTTATCATAATCACGAAGCACAAAATTAACGACGAATTTCAAATCATATTCTTCAGCTTTATTCAACATAAGTGTTATATAC
>JACAFA010000215.1 GCA_013388525.1 Ignavibacteriaceae bacterium
CGCTGGACTGTCCTTCTTCTTATAAGTCTTGGGATGTTTGGTAATTATTATATCTATGACAGCATCAGTCCGCTTGCAGATTTGATTAAAACTCAGCTTGGGTTTTCTGATTCTAATATTGGATTGCTTAATGCAATTTATTCTTTCCCCAACATAATCATGGTTTTAATCGGTGGATTGGTTATTGATAGAATTGGCACCAGAACATCTGTATTAATATTTACTGCATTGATAATGCTTGGTGCAATTATAACTGCGTTAACAGGAAACATCGCAGTAATGGCTACCGGCAGATTGATTTTCGGTTTAGGTGCAGAGTCGATGATTGTAGCAATTACAACAGTAATTGCACGATGGTTCAAAGGTAAAGAGCTTTCATTTGCATTTGGTTTGAATTTAACTGTTGCTCGACTCGGTTCCTTTTTAGCTCTTAATTCTCCAACCTGGGGAAAAAGTTTATACGAATACTGGCAAACTCCATTGTGGATTACAGTTGCTGCAGGTGTTTTTGCATTCTTCTGTATTATTGTTTATTTCTTTCTTGATATATATGCATCAAAGAATTATGCTCTTGCAAGTGAAGGTGAACAGGAAAAAATTCTGCTTTCAGATATACTAAGAATTCGTGAAAGAAAAAGATGGAGTTATTTATCAATTATAGCTTTGATAATTATAGTGCTTTTAATAATCGCTCCTGAAAACTGGTCGTTGTATATAATCCTGTTTATTGTTTCTGCACTTGCTTTGTTTCTCAAGTCTTCATCTTTTGCAACATCGTTCTGGTATATAACTGCTTTATGTGTTACATTTTACTCGGCAATGTTTCCGTTTCAAACTTTTGCAATTAAATTTTTTCAGGAGGCACACGGAACAAGCAGAGAAGTTGGAGGAAATCTTTCCAGCATTTTAACTCTTGCTGCGATGATCTTTACTCCGCTGTTTGGATTACTTGCAGATAAAATTGGTAAAAGATCTTTACTGATGATGTTCGGTTCATTACTTATTATTCCTGTTTATCTGATGATGGCTTATAAATTTGGTAAACCAGATGTAATGGGTGAAGGAGATTTTATCAATCTTACTTTTTCTTTCTTTGATATAAATGCAGCAATACCTGTGTATCTGATTCTGCCAATGGCAATGATGGGAATTGCATTTTCACTTGTGCCTGCAGTTATGTGGCCCTCTGTTGCTTTGATAGTTGAAAATTCAAAACTCGGAACAGCTTATGGTTTGATGACAATGATTCAGAATATCGGATTGTTCGGATTCAATTTACTGATTGGTTTTACCAATGACGTTTCCGGTGCAAGTGCAGCAAATCCAGAAGGATATAATCCCGGGATGTGGATATTTTCAATACTTGGTTTTCTCGGTTTACTATTTGCCTACTTGCTGCGAAGAAGTGAACTTGGTTCCGGCGGGCATGGTCTTGAAGAAGGAATGAAAAAATAGTCTGGTATTTAAGTAAAGAATGAAGTATAATACATTCAAATAAACTAATATGCTTAAATATTTTAAAATAATTTTCATTTTGATTAACCTGTTATCTTTTGCTGAAGCTCAGACTTTCGGTTTTGGCTGTCTTGGCTTTGTTGGTGGTTATGGCGGATTCACGTACCAGCAATACGAAGCTGCCGGATTAAATGAATATATCCGCTATAAAAACCAATTAGAAAGTACAATTAATCCGGTTAATGAGTTTACTTCTGCTACGGGTTACAGGGTAGGATTAAACTTTTTCCGTGCAACTTTTGAAAATGGCATTATCGTTACCGCAAAAGGTTTCTATCAATACTTAAGTGAAAAAAATAAGGGAACAGTTGGTGTGGGTGTCAACAATGATAATTATTCGATGGATTTAACTTTTAAAAACTGGTCACTGGGTTTTGATGTCGGCTGGGAATTCACGAAAGTAATCAGTTGGAAAATTCTTGATGGCTCACTTAACTTTAACAATATAACACTCACTCAAACAACTGACTTGCCGGGAGAAACTATAGTTAACAAGTATAAAAGTGATTCAGGAGTTCTTGGTTATTCAATTGGAACGGGAATAATCGTGGCCATAATTAAGGACTATGTAAGTATTGAAGGATTAGTGGGATACACTTTTCTTAAAATTGATGAATTAAGGAATGACGATGGCACTCAATTTATGAGCGATATAGTTATGCCGGCAATTTATCCAGCACTACCAGCGGATAATTTTATTGAATCAGGTGGCTTTTCAGCTGTGATTCAATTGAACGTTGGATTTCCTCTTCTATAATAAAAAAATATGGGGTCGTTATGAAAAAAATAACAAAACTCGATACTGCATCACAAATTGCAATCCGCGATTGTATGGGTGCAAAGAAAGATGAAAAAATTCTCGTTATCACTGATGAACTGAAAAGAGAAATTGGTTTATCGCTTTATGAAAATGCTATCAGATTGGGTTACTTTGCTTTACTCGTTGAAATGAAATCCGGAAAGATAAACGGTGAAGAACCTTCTCCTGAAGTTGCGGAGTTGATGCAAAAGTTTGATGTTGTATTTTGTCCCACTGCAAAATCATTAACACATACAGATGCAAGAAGAAATGCTTCGTCAAAGGGTGTTCGCATTGCAACATTTCCCGGTATCACGAAAGAAGTAATGATCAGAGGAATGAATGCTGATTATAAATCCATTTCAAAAAGAACAATTAAACTCAAAGAAATTTTGGAAACCGGAAAAGAAATTCGTGTTACTGCACCAGCTGGAACGGATATTTCTTTTTCTATTGCTGGCAGAAAAGCTTATGCAAGCAAAGGATTATTCCACGCAAAAGGTGAAAGCGGAAACCTTCCAACCGGCGAAGCTTTTTTAGCACCTGTTGAAGGAACATCAAACGGAATTTTTGTGGTAGATGGTTCAATGGCAGGACTTGGTCTTATCAAAAGTGCTAATATTAAAATAGAAGTTGAAAATGGTTACGCTACAAAAATTACTGGTGGAGTTTTAGCTAAAAAGTTGAAAGATATGCTTGATAAAGTTGGGAAAGATGCACGCAACATTGCAGAGTTTGGAATCGGAACAAATGATTCTGCAAAACTTAGCGGTGTTTTACTGGAAGATGAAAAAGTAATGGGCACAATTCATATTGCACTTGGTAATAACGTTTCAATGGGCGGAAGTGTAAATGTACCGATACATCTTGATGGAGTAGTCAAAAAACCAACTGTGTGGATGGATGAAAAATTATTAATGAAAGACGGAAAGTTGTTAGTTGCTTAGAATTCATTTTCAATTTGGCAGAATTTAAAACCCCAATACATTTATCGGGGTTTTTTTATGAAAATACATCAGTTATTTTTGAACAGTATTTTTAATTATTAAAAGCCAAAGAGATGTCCATTGTTCCGATCACCGTGTGTGGTGATAAAATACTCAGAAAGAAAACTGCTAAGGTCGCCGAGATTGATGATAATATTATCGGAATCATTTCTGATATGTTTGAAACTATGCGCAATGCAAATGGAATTGGATTAGCAGCAAATCAGATTGGTTTGAACAAGCAGATATTTGTTGTTGATGTTTCTCCTGTTGAAGGGTATGAAAAATATAAACCTGTTGCGATGATAAATCCTAAAATAATTTCAAAGTCAGAGGAAACTGATTCAGTTGAAGAAGGCTGTTTGAGCATACCGGAACTTCGCGCAGAAATAATCAGACCCAAAAGTGTTTTCGTTAATTATTTCGATGTGAATATGAAAGAGCACAC
>JACAFA010000084.1 GCA_013388525.1 Ignavibacteriaceae bacterium
GCATACCAGATTCCGGGTGCTCTGTATGCAAGGTGCGGATCGTTTGCAATTATTGGTTTACCTGAAGCTGACATTTGCGAATTAACCACCCAGTTATTTGATCCGAGATGAGTTCCCGACATCCCGATAAATTTTCTGAATGCTTTATCAGTCTCAATGAAATTGGTGTTGATCTGTGCAAACTTTTTTATTTCAGGTGGAATAATTGTCGGTGCATTTTCAGGATAATCAGGGAGAATTTCTTTTACTTTCTCTGCACCGAGTTTTTGGACAAGCTCGGTGAACGCTAAATCTGTCCACCAACCGAGATTCAGTTCCCACGCCATCATCCGAATTACGATTATGCTGTGCTCAGCTTTCCATTCTTCAGGCTGATAGCCGAGAATATCGAACTCCACAGGATATTTATTTTTCTTTTCATTCAGATAATAATTTACTCCTCGTGAATAAGCTTCCAAAAGTTTTAAACCTTCGGGATTCATTTTCGTTTTGATCATCTCGGCAGTTCTGCTCAAACCGACTGTTCTGAACATTTTATCAAAAGGCAAAGTTTCTACTCCAAAAATTTCACTCAATCTTCCTTCACCGGCGCGACGAATTATATCCATCGAAAACATTCTTTCTCTCGCATGAAGATAACCCAGAGTGAAGGAAACGTCTTCATCATTCTCTGCAAAGACATAAGGAATGGCAAGACTATCAAAATAAATTTTCACTTCAGATTTGAGTGATGGTGCATTTAATTCTCCTTCATAAACTGGAAGTGATTCGGTGAGAGAATTATAAAAAACATATCCACCCACAACAAAGATGATTATCAGCGAAACAACAATTCCGATTGTAACTTTAAGCCAGGTGCGCATAAAACTTTTTCATTAAGATTACTACAAATATAGAAAATAAAAGAATGAACGAATGGGAAAAAGGCTGCATGGTTGCATGGTTGCATGAATGATGGATTGAATGGGCAATTCACCAAAGGCGAAGCGACTTGTCTCTACTTTTAAATTTTATTTGAGAAGCAACATTTTCTTCGTCTCTATAATCGAACCAGTTTGCAGTTGATAAAAATATACGCCGGATGCGCATCCGCTTCTGGTGGAAACACTGCTTGGCAGATTCCGGACTTCGCCGGAATGACTATTGAAGGTTACTTCATAAGTACCTGCTGGTTTTTCTTCATTAACGAGTGTTTCTATCTCGTTGCCAAGTACGTCGTA
>JACAFA010000263.1 GCA_013388525.1 Ignavibacteriaceae bacterium
AAGTTTTAACAAATTTAGGTGAGTAAAGGATATAAACGAAATAGTTCATTAGAATGAAAAAATGCGGAGAGAGAGAGATTCGAACTCTCGGTACCAGTTTACCCAGTACGACGGTTTAGCAAACCGTTGCCTTCAGCCACTCGGCCATCTCTCCGAAAAAATTATGCTGAACAAATTTTATAAAAAAGTAAATATTAAGAACAAAGTAAAACTACATATAAGAAGGTTTAGTTCGTCCCGACTTTATCGGGATGAGATTCCGTTACAATTTCAGTGGAAAGAATCACTTTATCACGGCGAAGTCCAATTTTTATGGACGAAGCCGGATCGGCCATCTCTCCGTGGTTGAAATTTTAACAACACAAATATAATTCTTGCCTGTGCTAATTCAAAAATTAAATGAATATCCTGTAAGATAACCTGAAATTAATTCCAGCTTCGGGTAAAATAGATTTTATTCTCGAAAGATGGTTTCTGTATTCCTTATTTAAAATATTATCAATACTCAAGGAAATAGTATGAACAACTTGTCCTGTCTGTAAAAGATATTGATAATAATTATTGAAAATTATATATCCGGCGGTTGGCTCTTCAAACTGATCAACTTTATTCTGTTCGGCAGCCCACTCTGTTCCGAAGCCAATTGTAATGTTTTCGTAGTTGAATAATAATTCTACTAATCCTTTAAATGGTGGTATCTGCGGCAACGAACCGCCCGATTTGAATATTCCTCTCGTATAACTGATTGAGTTGTTTAAAGTAAATAGTTCGCTTATCTTCCAATCAATTTGATTCTCGAAACCATATAGTTCAGCACCAACACCTGTTGTCGCGTAAATTGGCAGGAAGGTGGCATAATTTATTTCACCTGTATTTCTGGGTATGATATAATTTGTAAGATTATTATAAAAAATATTTATACTGAAGAAAAATTTTTCAAATTTATGATAAATAAAAAATTCGCTTCCTAAACCTACCTCTGCTTCCAGATCAGGATTCCCGACCTCGTATGAATAAGCAGCAAGATGCGGTCCTTCAGAAAATAGTTCTTCAATAGTCGGAACTCGTGATGACTTGCTTAAATTTATTCCAAGAAAGACTATATCTGTCAGTTCATATAACGATGAAACTGATAACGAAAATGTATTGAACTGCCTTTCTCTTATGTAACCGATATTTGCATCAGGTTTTTCTTCTAATGGTTTGATGTTATCATAATTAAATCGTCCACCAAATTCAAAATGAAATCTGTTCAAATTGAAGGTCTCAAATAAATACCCGGAAATATTAAATGAGTTCGACGGTGGATTAAATACAAATCCACCCACCTCATATTCTCTGAATTCAAATGATACGCCCAAAGTACCAGCACTTAAAAATCCAAGACTATTGTGATTCAGATTTACATTTCCAAAGTGAGTTTGAATTTTAAATTCTGCACCGATTCTACCGCTTTTCTCAAATTCTTTATGGCGATATAAAACATAGCTGTAATTAGTTTCCAGTTCATTAAGTAATTTATCGTTAAAATAAATCGGAGACTTGAAATTCAGTTGCCTTCTGTAAAGTTCGATATCAACTCCGTCTGGATGTGCACCAACGAAACCTCCCGGAACTCCGTATTCAAGCTCAAAATTTCTGTATGAAGCTCCAATATATCCCCAGTTTTTTATAAAGCTTGAACCAAGACTGTAGTTAAGGTTTTCAGAATAAGAATTTTCAAGTTCTCCCGAAGGAGTCATAACATTATCTGTTTTTCTTCTGCTCAATTCAACTCTGAACGTAAAAGGATTAATCGGAATTTCAGAAACAACTGAACCAAGATACCCGTCATTTGCAGATTCAGCATAGCCACCGAGATTCAAATGAATCTGATTGTGAATTTCATTCGGGATTTCATCTCTTACTACATTAACAATACCACCAATAGTTGTTGGAGTTTTCAGTAATACCTTTGGTCCTCTGACTACTTCAGTACGATCGACAGTAAATGGTTCAAGTGTAACAGCGTGATCAGGAGAAGTTGCTGATAGATCGGTTGTTGTGATTCCATCCTCGCTAATCAGAACACGATTCTGTCCAAGTCCTCTGATAACAGGTCTTGCAGGTGCAGGACCCATTGATCTCATTGCTAATCCGGTTTCATTTTTTAGTGTGGAAGCCAATGTAAGACTTAAATCTCTCTGAAGTTCTTTACCTTTAAGTACATTTGACAGCTCATTGATTTCATCGAATAGAGTAGGCTTTGCTTCGCCGGTAACTACAACCGGAGAAAGATTGATGGCTCTGGGAATTAAATAGATTATAAGATTCTGAATTGTCTCCGGTCCCAGATCAATCTGCAGAAGTTTTTCCTGATATGATAAGTGTGTTACTTTAAGCTGGTAAATATTTTCTTCAATTGATAAAAGTTGAAATGAACCATCATCTTTGGATGTTGTATAAAAGTCAGTATTAAGTATTTGAATTACCGCATTTCCAACAGGTTTGGATGTTTCTGAATCAATTATAAAACCGCTCAGATCACTTTTTACTGCAGATGGATACGAAAGCGTAGAAAATGAAATTATAAGAAACAGGATAACTCCTTTCATCAAAAAGTTATCCTGAAAAAAAATAATTCTGTTCAAGTTATTCTCAGACCTATTGAACTTTTAGAGGAATTTTTCCCGAACGAAAATCAGCGTGACCTTCGTGCATAATGAAAAATTCTACGGTTGTAATTCCTGCAACTTTACCAACCAAATGAAATTCATAACTTCCTTCTTCACCAGCATGCTGTTCAATCTCAGCAAATGTTGTATCTGCAAATTCCCACGCTAGCGGTTGTTTCGTGTAATCAGGCGGATCGATTTCTACTTTATTAGAATTGTAGAATTTTATATCGGTATGTGGTCCTTCCACACCAGCACCGATTGATAAAGTATCTTGAGTTACTCCTCTGAAAATTTCTGCTATCTTAATTCCAGATTGGTAAAAAACCATTCCCTCAGCTTCAAAATGATCTTCTTGCGGGGTTACCGGATCATCAGAACAACTTATAAAGAATAATAAAAATAATGAAGTCAGCGTCAATAAGATTTTACGCATGGCTTTAATCTCCTTGTAAAATGTTTAGAAAATAATTATTAAATAGTCTGGTTCAGGAGATTAGAGTTGGAGGCGCTCTTAAAGCGTTTGAAGTATAAAAATGATTTTGAAAATAAAACTGCTGTTGTGAAAATGATAAAAATTCTAAACAGGGAATGTCCGATGAAATACCCGAATGATTGATAATTAAAATATTATGAACAGAAGAATACGAATTATGAACAGGGCATTGAAATCCGGGATATGTTAGATGTTGATTTGTAAGGTTAATATCATCCTTATCTTCTATTACAACATTCGGATTAAAATTTAAACTGTAACTATGAAAGTGCAGTATATTATAGCCAAACAGAAAAAGATATCCTGAAAGAATAAAGATTGCTGTAATCTTTTTATATGTTTCAAATAATTTAGTCATTCTCTACAAGCAAAGATGAATTAAATTTCACTTTATCGCAAGTGCAATTTCAATACTGACTTTTTCTGCATAAAAAATTGTTTATCAGACCTGCTTTTGATAATTTTTGTACACTAATTTAAAACAAAAGGTTAGATGAAGAATAAATTTTCAGGCGTTGATTACTATAATATTGATTTCTCTCTTTCTGCAGAAGAAAGAATGATTCGTGATACTGTTCGCGAATTCGTTTCTGATGAAGTAATTCCCATAATCGAAAAACATAACAGAGAATCTACTTTTCCAATGCATCTTGTTCCAAAGATGGCTGAACTTGGATTATTCGGAAACACTCTCCCTCAAAAATATGGCTGTGCTGAACTAAATTACGTTTCTTATGGATTGCTTTGTCAGGAACTTGAAAGAGGGGATAGTGGTATCAGAAGTTTTGTTTCCGTTCAGAGTTCACTGGTTATGTATCCAATATTCCAATTCGGAAGCGAAGAACAGAAAAATAAATGGCTTCCTCAGCTTGCAAATGGAACAAAGATTGGCTGTTATGGATTAACAGAACCAGACTTTGGATCTAATCCATCCGGAATGGTCACGAAAGCAGAAAAAGTGGATGGCGGTTTTCTTCTTAATGGTGCAAAAATGTGGATTACTAACGGAACAATCGCCGACGTTGCTGTTGTTTGGGCTAAACTTGATGGTGTTGTCCGCGGTTTTATTGTGGAGCAAGGAATGAAAGGTTTTACTGCTCCTGAAATGAAAGGTAAACACTCACTTCGTGCTTCCGTTACGTCAGAATTAATTTTTGATAATGTATTTCTCCCCGATGAAAATCTTCTTCCAAAGACTGAAGGCTTAAAAAATGCATTGATGTGTTTGAATCAGGCAAGATATGGAATTGCATGGGGAGTTGTTGGTGCGATGATGGCTTGCTACGATTCAGCACTGAATTATGCGAAAAGCAGAAAACAATTCAGCAAACCTATTGCAGGCTATCAAATGACTCAGGAAAAACTTGTATATATGCTAACTGAAATTACTAAAGCGCAATTATTAAATCTTCAACTTGGAAGAATGATGGATAAAAAAACTGCCAAACACGTTCATGTTTCAATGGCAAAAAGAAATAATTGCGAAAAGGCTCTTGAGATTGCAAGAATATCACGTGAGATTCACGGGGCAAATGGAATACTTGATGAATACCCTGTTATGCGACATGCTGCTAATCTTGAATCTGTTAAAACCTATGAAGGTACTCACGAAATGCATACGCTAATTCTTGGTGAAGACATAACCGGTATTCCGGCATTTGATTAAAAACCTGGTAAACTAATATGAACGAAAAATTAAAAATTAAAGAAGCTCTGACATTTGATGATGTATTGCTGGTTCCTGCTAAATCATCTGTCCTTCCTCGCGAAGTTGATGTTACAACATTATTAACGCGTGATATTAAATTGAATATTCCGATAATATCAGCGGCCATGGATACAGTTACAGAAGCAAATCTGGCAATAGCATTGGCAAGAGAAGGTGGAATCGGAATTCTTCACAAAAACATGAGTATTGAAAGGCAGTGTGAAGAAGTTGATAAAGTTAAAAGATCTGAAAGTGGTATGATAAAAGATCCGGTAACACTATCTCCTGAAGGAACTATTAGGGATGCACTGGAACTGATGAAAAAGTACAGCGTTTCTGGTATTCCTATAGTTGATAGTTCAAAGAAACTAGTTGGTATTTTAACTAACAGAGATTTACGATTTGAACCTAATCAAAAGTTAAAAGTATCTCAGTTAATGACTAAAGAGAACTTAGTAACTGCCCCGATCGGAACCACTTTAGAAAAAGCTGAGAAAATTCTCCAAAAGTATAAAATTGAAAAGCTTCCGGTTGTTGACAAGAAAGGAATTCTTAGAGGGTTAATCACATTTAAAGATATAATGAAAAAGAAAAGGCATCCAAATGCCTGTAAAGATGAGCACGGTAGATTAAGAGTGGGAGCAGCCGTTGGTGTAACTAAAGATACTTTTGAAAGAATTAATGCACTAACTTTGGCAGGTGCTGATGCCATAGTTATTGACACAGCTCACGGACATTCTGCAGGAGTTATCAAGGTTATCAAGGAAGCAAGGAAAAAATTTAGATATATACAACTAATTGCTGGAAACATAGGAACTTATGAGGCAGCACTTGAATTAATAAATTGTAAGGTGGATGCGATTAAAGTTGGTATTGGTCCCGGCTCAATATGTACTACAAGAGTTATTGCCGGAGTTGGAATTCCTCAGATATCTGCTGTTATGAACTCTTATCGCGCTGCCAGAAAATCGGGCATACCAGTAGTAGCAGATGGCGGAATAAAACAGACAGGAGATGTTGCAAAGGCTTTAGCTGCGGGAGCACATAGTGTAATGATCGGAAGTCTTTTTGCAGGTGTTGAGGAAAGTCCGGGCGAAACAATTTTATACGAGGGAAGAAGTTTTAAATCATACAGAGGTATGGGTAGTCTTGGTGCAATGAAAGAGGGAAGTAAAGATCGATACTTCCAGGATGTCGAAGATGACATTGCTAAATTGGTTCCTGAAGGAGTTGAAGGAAGAGTTCCATACAAAGGTCCTTTAGAAAATACTATCTATCAACTGGTTGGAGGATTGAGGGCTGCAATGGGTTATTGTGGAGTTAAGAATATTAATGAATTAAGAAATAATGCAATGTTTGTAAAAATAACTTCTGCAGGTTTAAAAGAAAGTCATCCTCACGATGTGATTATAACTAAAGAAGCACCTAACTACCAGATTAAATCGTAATCTTTCAAATAGGGCAAATCAAATTACTATGCACAAAGTTCTTGTTATTGCATATTACTTTCCACCAATGGGCTTGAGTGGTGTCCAACGAACTCTGAAATTTGTCAAATATCTTAAACGATATGAATGGGAACCAACAGTTATCACAACAGAAAATGTTGCTTACTTCGCTCACGACGAATCTCTGCAAAAAGAATTAGATGAAACCAGTGTTCGTGTTATCAGAGTTGCGGGGTCTGAACCGAACTCCCTTCTTTCAAAGCAGGGCACAATCAAATTGCCAAGTGAATTTATTCGTAAAACTTTTAATAGATTAAGCCAAACTTTTTTCATCCCGGATAATAAAATATCCTGGGCTAAAAAGGCTTTTCAAAAAGCTACTGAAATACTTTCAAATGAACATTTTGATTGCGTATTCATTTCAGGACCTCCTTTTAGTCAGTTTGACGTTTTTAGTGATATTAAAAAATCTAAGAACATATCTTTAATTCTTGATTACCGTGATCTTTGGGTTGATAATCAATTCTCATTTTATTTATCTCCTTTTCATAAAATTATTCACAAAAGAAAGGAGTATAAATCTTTGAAAGCAGCTGACAGGGTGATAGTAACTAACAGGCGAATAAAGGAAAAGTTAATTAATGACTATAAGTTTCTAACTTTCGATGAGGTCTTCATAATCTCTCATGGATTTGATCCTGAAGATTTCACAAATGTTGAACTGATACAAAAACCAAATGATAAAATGTTAATTACTTATGCCGGGTTGTTTTATGAATATATAACACCTAAATATTTCCTGCATGCATTTAAGAAATTATTAATTGAAAATCCTTCGGTTGCTGAGAACATACGATTGTCATTTGTTGGCTTGGTTGGAAAAGAAAATCAAAGACTCATTAGAGAGCTTAAACTTGAAGCTTATATTTCAGAATATGGTTATGTAAATCACAGCGGGACCATTCAAAAATTATTGATGAGTGATATTCTATGGATAATGGTTGGAAAAGGAAAAAGCGCTGAGACAATTTCAAGCGGTAAGCTATATGAATATTTCGGAACCCGTAAACCTATAATTGCTTGTCTCCCAGATGGTGCGCTCAAAACAGCTGCTTCAGAATACAAAGCCTCATTCATTACGGAACCAGATAATATCGAGCAAATTAAAAACACGATTATGCATGTATATCAACTTTATAAGTCTGGTAATTTGCCAACTCCTGATGAAAAGTATGTTGAAGGTTTCAGACGTGATTTATTAACTGAACAACTTGCATTGCAATTCAACAAAGTTTTAAAGGTCTGATATGAATGTTGTCATTATCGGTTCAGGTGGAAGAGAGCATGCAATTGCTCTGAAAATTAAAGAAAGTTCTACGCTAAATAAACTATACATATTACCTGGTAACCCTGGTACAAAATTCCTCGGTGAGAATGTCAGCATAAATCCATCTGAACAAAGCAAAGTTGTTGAGTTCTGTAAAGATAATAAAATAGACCTGGTTGTAATCGGACCGGAGCAACCATTAGTAGAAGGACTTGCAAATTTACTCAGAGAAAATGGTATCAATGTTTTCGGACCAAATAAAGAAGCCGCACAAATTGAATCTTCTAAATATTTTGCAAAACAGGTTATGAAAGAAGCAGGTGTACCTACCGCAAAGTATATTCCTTTCACTTCGAATATGTTAGAACCTGCAAAAGATTATATAAGAAACAAAAAATATCCTTGTGTTATCAAAGCCGATGGATTAGCTGCAGGTAAAGGAGTTTTTGTTTGTAATAATCCTATGGAAGCAGAAGATGCACTCAATTTAATCTTCCATGATAAAGTATTTGGTGAATCCGGTGAAAAAGTACTTGTTGAAGAATTTTTAACAGGAGAAGAAGTCTCGGTCTTTGCAGTTTGTGATGGAAATGAATTTGTTTGTCTTCCGGCTTCACAAGATCATAAAAGGATAGGCGATAATGATACAGGTAAAAATACCGGTGGAATGGGCGCTTACGCCCCTGCACCAATGGTAACTCCAAAATTATTTGAGGAAATAAAGAACAGAATTTTTTATCCTGTTATAAAAACACTCAGCAAGCGAAACTCAAGTTTCGTAGGATGTCTGTATGCCGGACTTATAATTACAGATGAAGGACCGAAAGTAATTGAGTTCAATTGTCGCTTTGGTGATCCGGAAACTCAGGTTGTTCTTCCAATCTTGAAGGGAGATTTTCTGCATTTACTTTATACAGCAGCTATTGGCAATATCGACAAAGCTGCGGTTGAATATAACGGTGGTTCTTCAGTTTGTGTTGTTGCTGCATCGAAAGGATATCCTGATTCTTTCGAAAGAGGATTTGAAATTTCTGGTCTTAATGAACAGCATGCGGATATAATCATTTATCATGCCGGGACTAAAGAAATAAATGGGAAAATTGTTACTAATGGCGGAAGAGTTCTTGGAGTAACTTCTGTTCTTCCGGACTTTAATTTGATGCTTGCCAAGGACCTTGCTTACAAAGCTCTCGCAAAAATTAATTTTAAAAATATTTATTACAGAAAGGACATTGCAGACAAAGCATTTAGGTAGTTTGAGACTTTTTATCATCTTTTCCTTCTGAATTATTAATAATACATTTCATTAAAAAAATCATTCATAATTCAAATGATTCCTCTGCACGTTCACTCAAATAATACTTTATTAAACGGAACAATACCAATTGATAAACTTGTCAGGAGAGCTGCAGATTATAAGCTAAATTCATTAGCTTTAACTGATACTGACTCAATGCACGGGATTGTGGAATTTGCAAAGCTTGCAGCTAGCCAGAATATCAAACCAATCTTTGGCAGTCAGATTAGCTCAGTTGAAAATTCCGGTGACTATTTAATTCTTCTTGCAAGAAATAATGCTGGTTATTCAGAGCTGTGTAAAATTATAACATCCAGAAAACTTAACGATGATTTTTCCTTATCAGATCTTCTAAAAGAGAAGCTAAACAATTTTTTTATACTGACTACATCTATCCAATTGCTTAAAGATGTGAAGTCCGGTGATAATATTTATCTCGAACTTATTGCTTCTGCAAAAGAAAAAAGAAATAACAGAAACAGATTTCAATTTGCCCGGGAAAGAGGATTCAAATTTGTAGTTACAAACCCGGTTTATTTTTTGGAAAAGAAAGATTATCTGCTTTATAAAACAGTAACTGCAATAAGGCTCAGAACGAACATAGATAATTTAAACGAAGATGATCTTGCCGATGAAGAATTTTATTTTAAATCACCCGATGCTGTTGATAACGAATGGAGAAAAATTCCTGAAGCAATTCGTAATACTGAATACATTTCGGATCATTGTAATGTTGATTTAAAGCTGAACGAATATAAATTTCCGGTTTTCTCGACTCCTCCGAATATTTCAGCTGACACGATGTTATGGAATGAATCATTTAAAGGACTTGAAAAAAGGTTTACAATAGTCACTGAAGAAGCTAAAAAAAGATTAGAGATGGAACTTTTTGTTATAAGTGAAATGGGCTTTTCAAATTATTTTTTGATTGTCTGGGATATTGTTAACGAAGCAAAGAGAAGAGGAATGATTACAATCGGCAGAGGTTCAGCAGCAAATAGTCTGGTTGCTTACTGTCTTGAAATAACCCAAATCGATCCGTTGAAACACAATTTGTATTTTGAAAGATTTTTGAATAAAGCCAGAAGTTCTCCACCGGACTTTGATATTGATTTCTCCTGGAAAGAGCGTGATGAAATTATAAAATATATTTTTGAAAAATATGGTTACGAAAGAGTTGCAATGATATCAACTACTGTTACATTCAGAGCAAGATCTGCATTCAGGGAAGTGGCAAAAGCATTTGGTTTTACAAACGAAGAGATATCAAAGTTCAGTAAAAAAATTCCCTGGACAGACGCCGCCAATCTACCGATTATTGCTGAGCTTTTTCCTGAATCAAAAGGATTAAACTTTAAACAGGAACCCTGGAAAACAATTGTTAATATTGCTTCGCAGATTACGAGATTTCCCCGGCACATTTCAATTCATCCGGGGGGAATTGTAATAACTCCAACTAAAATTACTGATTATGTTGCGCTGGAGTATGCAAAGAATAAAGGATTAGGATTAATAGTTACTCAACCTGATATGTATTCAATTGAAGATTTAGGTTTAATAAAAATTGATATTCTCAGCCAGAGGTCGCTGGGTGTATTGAGAGATACGATGGAAAGTATAAAAAACGAAAACTGAGCTTTATTCCTTGCAAGACAGGGAAAGAAATTTAGAATCGAATTTAATAAGCAGTAATCCGACCAGAAGCAAACCAATGTTCTCCAGTATTTTCTGAATACCTACCTTTGTTCCACCAGCAGTTCCGAAACAGCCGCAATCAATATTCAAACCTCTTGCTACACTTATTCCAATCGCAATAATGAAAACCAGCAGCAGACCGCTTAGAATGACAGAATTTTCTTTTACAGAAACTCCAAATAATAGAAGAACACCAGCAACAAGTTCAACCCAGGAAATGGACAATGCAAGAAAGTTAATAAATACATCAGGCATTAGCTTGTAATTATAAATTGCCTTAGAAAAACTCAGCGGGTCAGATATTTTAGAAACAGCAGCATAAATAAATACAAATCCCAAAAACAATCTGAGCAGAAGTAATAAATATTTATTTCCAAAAATTTGTTTAATCATATTTATTGAGCAGATTTTTCTGTTGGATAATTTGCATTTAACCAATCATTCCAGCCACCGAAGAAAACATAAACCTGCTTATAACCTTTCTCGAAAAGTAAATTAGCAAGAAGATGACTTAAGTCGCAATCAGTACCTCCGCAATAAACCACAACCGGCTTATCTTTAGATAACTTTTCAAGTTTGTGCTTGTGATTTTCAAAATCATCAAAAGGAATATTTACAGATTTAGAAATGTGACCAGCGATATAATCTGCTTCATCTCTTGCGTCAATAAACGTAACAGATTTATTATATAATAAGTAAGCTTGCTCGGGAGTAATGGCTTGCGGTTCAATAAATGAGAGCGTTTCTTTTATTTCTTCTTCAGAGTTTTTTGGTTTATCAGGACCTGATTTGATTACTTGAGTATTTTTTTCTTCTGATTGATCTTCGGAAATATTCTGTGTTGTATTATTTTCAGAATCCGCAATCAATGAAAAATCTTCAATAGATTTCAGATCCTCTTCATTCAGATTCATAAAAAGAGAATAAGGAGCCCATTGCAATTCAAGTTTTTCTCTTATTAGTGGAATTCCTGCCGGATTGAAATAGTTAAATATCAATCCGAGAAATGTACCTGAGATTATTATTACAAATATTTTCTTATAGTTTAAGATTTTGGTTTCCTTAATATAAATTAAAACCCTCCTCAAGAGGGTTTGTAAGTACCGAAGGCCGGACTCGAACCGGCACATGGGGTAAGCCATACTGGATTTTGAGTCCAGCGCGTCTACCAATTCCGCCACTTCGGCTTTAATTAATTTTTTTTTAAGAACTCTTTCCCTACACCCGACTTGAAATATTTTTCTCTAATCCGTGCATCGTTTCTTGTCAGCTGACCTTCTTTATAAATAAGTTCAAATGGTCTGTATGGTTTTGTTGTTTTTTCTCAACCATCGTTTTGTCTTTTTAAGCAGTCAACAAGATCGGCTGTCATTCCAACATAAATGTAATTATTCACTTTACTTTTTATTGCATATACCATGTACATATGATTGAGTCCAGCGCGACTGCCTGCAGCAGGCAGGTCTACCAATCTACCTGTCGGAAGACAGATTCCGCAACTACGGCAACAACAAAAATTTATAGAACAATAGTCAATATCTGACAAAATTATTTCAATCAACTATCCCAATTAAGTATAAACGAAAACGGGATTCGACACTTCAGCAATCCATCAAAAGATAGAGTCTACACTTTTACTGTATATCGACTTTCGCAGGTTAATCTTTTAATCAGACTAATTGGGTTTTGCTTCAGTATTAAAACGTAAACTGTATAAATAAAACTATGAAAAATTACAAAACTTTATTTAGGCAAACAATTTACATTTTGAGACATAGCAACATACTTTTGAACTTAGTTGAATTTTTATGAAACTTTTACTTGACATTTAGAAAAATATAATGCTTTTTTCAGATGATGATTTTTCTTCTTCATTAACTGAAGGATTAAAACTCATATTTCCTGATTTGTGCGCAATCAGTTTCAAAGATTATTATTGTTTTAAACCAGGTGATTCTGGCTTAAATCTATATAATCTTTTTAAAGTAATATTTTTAATTGTGGGGTACTATCTATTCAGCTGTCGTTATTCTCAAATAAATTATAACCTTTATGAAATTATTTTCAAAAATCTTTTTGATATGTTTAGCATTTGCTGGTATCAGCTTATCACAAAATCAACACACTATTATGACCTATAATGTTCTAAATTTAGTATTAACCGATACTACAGTGCGTAATCCATACTTCAGAACAATCTTTTCCAATATTCAACCCGATATTTTAATCTGCCAGGAGATGACTTCACAAACAGGTGTAAATGGTTTTCTTGTAAGAGTACTGAACAAAGTTTCCAGTGGTTATGCTGCCGGAACTTTCATCAATGGATTTGATTCTGATAATGCACTCTATTATAAAACAAATGTTTTTACATTTCTGAGTAATACACCATTACAAACTGCGCTTCGTGATATAAATGAATTCAGACTTCGACATAATGTTACCGGTGATACAATTATTATCTATTCAGTTCATCTTAAAGCAGGCGACTCCAGTGCTGATAGTATTCAACGGGCAGCAGAGATTGATAGTTTAAGGAAAAGAACAAATTCACTTCCACCAAATTCAAATTTTATTGTGGTCGGAGATTTCAACATTTACAATTCAAATGAATTAGCGTTTCAAAAACTTCTGAACCAATCACAAAGTGGTTACTTCATTGATCCATTGAATCTTATCGGAAATTGGTCGCTTGGAACTTTTGCACCTTATCATACACAGTCAACAAGGATCAGAAACTTTGGTGGTGGTGCAACTGGCGGATTAGACGATCGTTTTGATATGATACTGATGTCAAATTCAGTTTTAACTTCCGGTGGAATAACTTTTAATCCGGGTTCTTACGTAACCTACGGTAACGATGGAAATCATTATAACGATTCCATTAACCAGCCACCAAACACTGTTGTAAGTCAACAAATTGCAGATGCATTGCATTATGCTTCAGACCATCTTCCTGTTTATGCAACTTTTAGTTTTGATTTGGATTATGTTGAATTGACTTCTGTTACAGCACTTATTGAGGGATTTTATAATGGTTCAACAATGAAATCTGATACGGTTGTTATAGAGTTGCGTAATTCTTTTGCGCCTTATCCGTTAGTTGATCAGGCAAAAGTATTTTTAAATAGCAGCGGGCAAGGTTCGGCTAAGTTTTACAACGCGGAGAATGGGCTTCCATATTATATTGTATTAAAACATCGAAATGCAATCGAGACCTGGAGTGCAACTCCCCAAACTTTCACAGCAAATACATTGAGTTATGATTTCACTACAGGTTCAGACAAAGCATACGGAAATAATTTAAAACTAGTAGGAACAAAGTGGTGTATTTATGGAGGAGATGTTAATCAGGATGGATTTGTTGAGACAGCAGATGTGAACCTGGTATTTACAGATAATGTAAATGGAACAACAGGATATAATTCAACTGATCTTAACGGAGATATGTTTACGGAGATAGAAGATTTAAATATAGTTTTCAGAAACAATGTTCTTGGAGTTCACAAACTGACTCCGCCATAATTTCTATAGTTAATAAGAAAATAATTAAAGTAACAGTGATCACAGTAATACACAAAGAAAATATTTGTGCAAATTGTTTTTCAATTATAACGAATTAATATTTAGTAAAAATTATGAAATACATCTGTACACTTATTTTCATTTTTCACTTTGCAATTGCAGTCCCCGGACAAGCACCATATCAATGGGTTTTAAAACAATCAGGTAGCAGTTTAGGTGGTCCGATTGATTATAATGTGAATAACACTAATATTATTTACTATGGATCAAACAATACAATATTTAAAAGTACTGACAGGGGCGAAACTTTTTTCATTACCGGTATTGCTGTTCCGGGTGCAACCAAAATAAAAGCAATTATTCTTGACGATAATAATCCGGGAGTTTTCATTGTTGCTATAGAATCTTCACCAAACGATAAGATTTATAAAACAACAAATGATGGTGCCAGCTGGATTTTGACATTAGATGAAGGTCAGATGTCATATTTTGGAATTCCGATTACTCAGGATCCCTCAAATCCTAATACGATATTTACAATGATAGGTGTAAACTTTAAAAAATCTACTGATTTCGGCAGCACCTGGTCAACCATTTCAAGTAGCTTCGGACCGGTTTCAGCACCATGTGATATTGAAGTATTTCCAGATACAAATATTATACTCATTGGAGATAATGGAACAGGAATATTTAAAAGCACAGATTATGGAGTGTCGTGGTCACAAAAATATTTTACCAGTGGTGAGATACCAACTATTTCGGTAGATTACACTAATCCTGGAATTGCCTGGGCAACCAAATGGAGCGGCGGCGGTGGTTTATTAAAATCAACTGACTATGGAGAAACCTGGGTAGCACAACCAACATTTTCCAATATCAATATGTGGGGTGTGCATGTTCAACCCACAGATGGTAATATTATTTTAGTAAACAGCTATTCAACCGCACCGGGTAGCTGGAGATCAATAA
Organism: Ignavibacteriaceae bacterium; assembly: GCA_013388525.1. The sequence continues at coordinate 15,120 of JACAFA010000263.1, forward strand.
ATGGTGGATTAACATGGACACCTATCTCAATTCCATCAACAGGTTATCAGGTTGTATCTGTAGATTCAACTACTCAATTTGCGGCGCAAGGAAATGGTTTCTATAAACTTGACTCTGATTTTTTCAATACCTTTGAACTAACTTCATTCAAAGCATTGATAGAAGGATTTTATAACGGCACATCCACAGTTTCAGATACAGTTACAGTAGAACTTCATAATACAATTTCTCCATATAGCTTAGTTGATCAGACAAAAATATTATTAGACAATGACGGACAGGGAACAGGAAGATTTTATAATGCAGTCAACGGGACACCTTATTATATAGTTGTAAAACACCGCAACGCAGTAGAAACCTGGAGTGCATTGCCGCAAACTTTTACAGCAAATACATTAACTTATGATTTCACAACAGGTTCAGACAAAGCATATGGAAATAATTTAAAACTAGTAGGAACAAAGTGGTGCATTTATGGAGGAGATGTTAATCAGGATGGATTTGTTGAGACAGCAGATGTGAATATGGTATTTACGGATAATGTAAATGGAACAACAGGATATATTTCAACCGACCTGAACAGTGATATGTTCACAGAGATAGAAGATTTAAATATAGTATTTACAAATAATGTTCTCGGAGTGCAATCTATAAGACCTTAGAAATTATTACTGAATCATTTTTATAGAATGATCTTAATTATTTAAACAAATGCATTTATAAAATGAAAATACTTTTTACTTTTTTGTTCACTTGGATTTTTACGTTCACCGCCTATCCTCAGAATTATAAGCAAGTCAAAATCTACATTAACTCTAAGAAAGATATTACAGCACTCTTTGAAGCAGGTTTAGAATTTGATCATCTTCACCTGAATAAAGATGACAATTCAGTTAGTGTTTTTATAAACGATGAGGAATATTCAATCCTTCAATCAACCGGCTTCAGGTATGAAATATTAATTGATGACTGGTATAAATATTACAACGGTCTTCCAAAATTAGCTGAAATGGAAAAAGCAGCATTCATCCAAAACAGTAAGATGGAATTGAATGTTAGTGGATTTGGCTTTGGTTCAATGGGTGGATTCTATACTCTGGCTGAAGTAAATGCTGAACTTGATAGTATGAAATCGCTTTATCCGAATCTTATTACATCAAAAGTTTCAATTGGAAATTCGATAGAGAGCAGACCAATTTATATGGTTAAAATTTCTGATAATCCCGACATTGATGAAAACGAACCTGAAGTACTTTATACAGCACTTCATCATGCCCGTGAACCTGAAAGTATGATGCAGATGATTTACTTTATGTATTATCTTCTTGAAAATTATTACACCGATCCTTCTGTTCAATACCTGGTTAATAATCGTGAATTGTTTTTTATTCCGGTTGTCAATCCTGATGGTTATGAATATAACAGACAAACTTATCCCGCTGGCGGCGGAATGTGGCGAAAGAACAGGAGAAATAACGGTGGTAGTTATGGTGTTGATTTAAATCGAAACTACGGACCTTATTCATATTGGAATGCACCTAATGGTGGTTCAAGCACAACACCATCCAGTGATACATATCGTGGAACCGCACCTTTTTCAGAACCGGAAACTAACAGCATTAAGAACTTTCTTGCAGTCCGGAAATTCAATAATGCACTAAACTATCATACTTACGGTAATCTGTTGATATTTCCTTATGGTGCACTTAGTCACGAAACTCCTGATTCACTTATTTTCAGAGAATATGCAATTGATATGACAGATTACAACGGATACACTTATGGTACGGATATGCAAACCGTAGGATACAGTACTCGTGGTAACAGTGATGATTATTTTTATGATGGAGATACATTACTCAACAGCGGAAAGATTTTCGCAATGACACCCGAAGTTGGAACAACTGGTTTCTGGCCATCGCAGGCTGAAATATTTCCTCTTGCAATTGAAAACGTATTACCAAATCTTTACTATGCCTGGGTTGCCGGTGGTTATGTTGAGATGATAAATCCAAATTACAGCAAACAATATTTTTTACCGGGTGATAATGTTTTAATGAATCCGGTTTTCAGAAATAAAGGATTAGCTTCAGCAAATAATATATCCGTTGAACTTACTTCTCTTAATTCTAATGCAACAATTACAAATAGTATTGCATATTTTGATTCGATCCGGGCAAGAGAAACTTCAACTGTTACAGCACCGCTTTCATTTACGGTTTCACCTTCAGTTCAATCCGAGGCAGTTATTAAATTACTTCTGACAACAAGTACAAATAGTGTTGCCATGAAAATAGATACACTAACCTTAATAGTCGGAAAGCCAACTTTTATATTTGCAGATACAACAAACAACCCAAATACACTCTGGACTATTACCCGAATACCAACGAATGCACCAATGTGGGCAGCAACTACAACTACCTATAATTCAGCACCGAATTCATATACTGATAGTCCTGCCGGAAATTATGTTGCAAGTTCAACGATAACTATGACTCTGACAAATCCAATAAATCTTACCGGATATACAAATCCAAGACTTACATTTTATACAAGGTACGATATAGAAAATAACTGGGATTATGGTCAGGTTAAAATCAGTACAAACAATGGTTCAACATGGATTCCACTGCAAGGTCAATATACAAATCCCGGTACAGGAAGTTTTCAACCTAATGGTGAACCATTGTACGATGGTACTAATTCAACATGGGTAAAGGAAGAAATATCGCTTGCTTCGTACATAAGCAGCCAGGTTAAAATCAGATTTGAGCTTCTTTCCGACGAATATATTGAAAAAGATGGTTGGTATGTCGATGATATTGGGATAATGTATTACAGCGTAAACTCTGTTGAACTTACTTCATTCAAAGCATTGATAGAAGGATTTTATAACGGCACATCCACATTTTCAGATACAGTTACAGTGGAACTTCATAATACAATTTCTCCATACAGCTTAGTTGATCAGACAAAAATATTATTAGACAATGACGGACAAGGAACAGGAAGATTTTATAATGCAGTCAACGGCACACCTTATTATATAGTTGTAAAACACCGCAACGCAGTAGAAACCTGGAGCGCTCTGCCGCAAACTTTCACAGCAAATACATTGAGTTATGATTTCACAACTGGATCAGACAAAGCATACGGAAATAATTTAAAACTAGTTGGAACAAAATGGTGTATTTATGGAGGAGATGTTAATCAGGATGGATTTGTTGAGACAGCAGATGTAAATCTGGTATTTACGGATAATGTAAATGGAACAACAGGATATATTTCAACCGACCTGAACGGTGATATGTTCACAGAGATAGAAGATTTAAATATAGTTTTTACAAATAATGTGCTTGGAGTAGAAAGGAAAACTCCGATGGGATATTTCATAATTAAAAAAGATAAAAAATAATTTTGGATATTAATTCAAAAAGAAAAAATATTTCTATAAAAATTTTTAGAGCATAAAATGAAAAACATATTCATCATCTTGTTATTATTTTTTGTTTATCCTAATCTGTCATTCAGCCAGGTTGAAGTAAGTTCCAGACTTCAGGATGCAATTTCAAAAGCAAATCCTGATGATTACATAAGAGTTCTTGTACTTTTACGTGATCAGGTAGATGTTGTTTCACTTGATGAACAGTTCTATCGAGAATCGGCATCCATTCCACAGAGAGTAGCTCAACTCATAAATCAACTTCAGAAAAAAGCAGCGGAAACACAGGTTAATCTGCTCTCTTATCTTGAAGAAAAAACACAGTCAGGAAGAGTATTTCAATATGAATCTTTCTGGATTACTAATCTTGTAATGGTTGAAGCTAAGTTAGATGTAATTGAAGAACTGATGTTCAGGTTGGATGTTAGTCAAATTGATCTTGATGCAATACTTGAATTAGATAAACCTGTTGAAGTTTCTGAAGGCGCTCCGGAAGGTACAGAATCTGTTGAGTCAGGTATAAAAATTATTAACGCACATCTCTTGTGGGCAATGGGAATTACCGGACAAGGAAGACTTGTAATGGGAATTGATACCGGAGTTCAGCTTCAACATCCGGCTTTGCAATATAAATGGAGAGGAAATCACGTTCCATACAATCAAGCCTGGTTTGATCCATCGGGTGGTACTACAACGCCAAATGATTGCGATTATCATGGTTCTCATACAATGGGAACGATGGTTGGAAGATCAACTACTACTGCAGACACAGTTGGAGTTGCTATTGATGCTGAATGGATCGCTGCTAAAACCATTTGTTCAAGTCCACACACTTCAAATTCAATTGCTGCATTTCAATGGGCATTGAATCCTGATGGCAATCCTGCAACAACAGATGATATGCCGGATGTGATAAGCAATAGTTGGTACGATCCGGATGTTACAGACGAATGTTCTGGCATTTACAAAACAACTTTCGATGCACTTGAAGCAGCTGGAATAGCTGTTGTATTTTCTGCCGGTAATGCCGGACCAAATGCCTCAACTATTACAAAACCAAAAAATATTAATACCAATACTGTAAACGTATTTTGTGTTGCAAATATAAATGGTGCTTCGTGGCTTGGTGGTTCAAACGATCCGATTACAAGTTCATCAAGTCGTGGTCCTTCTGTTTGTGGTGGAACAGGTTCATTACTTATTAAACCGGAAGTATCTGCTCCAGGAACTTCAGTGCGTTCCTGCAATAGCTCAAGTGGTTATACATCTTTAACAGGAACTTCCATGGCAGCGCCGCATGTTGCCGGTGCAGTTGCTTTACTTAAACAGGCATTTCCAAATCTTACCGGCAGGCAGATACTTGAAGCAATATATAACACTGCAAGAGATCTTGGGACAGTTGGTGAAGATAATACATACGGCACAGGTTTGATTGATGTTTATGCTGCATTTTTATCTCTGGGTACACCCGATACTACTGATCCGGATCCGATCGTAAATCTTACTGTAATCAATCCAACTTCAAATTCACTTACTTTGCAATGGACAGTGCCTTTTGATTCCACGATGAATGGTGTAACTGATTATGATATTCGATATTCTTTAAATCCAATAATTGACGAGACAACATTCAACAATGCAACACCATTAATTTTTCAAGGAACACCCGGGAATTATGGATCAACTGAAACTTTTGTTGTATCAGGTTTAAATTATTCAACATCGTATCATTTTTCAATCAAGTCGCGAGATATGTGGGGTAACTGGTCAAATATTTCTAATCCTGCATCAGGAACTACCTGGATCGCTCCGCAGATAGTTGTAAATCCGTTAACGGTAAATCATTTATTAGCACCTCAGACTACAGTTACTGATACTATTAAAATTTCAAATATAACTTCGCTTCCATCAACTCTTGATTTTACGGTTTCACTTGAGAATAACACTTTTCCTGACGGATTAATTGGAGTTAAACTTTTACCGAAGAGTGAATATTCAGAAGTAAATGAAAACAATTCTGATAAAGAAATTCAATCAGGTAACAATGGTGTTAGTATTGATGGGCAGGGAGGTCCGGATTTGTTTGGCTATAAGTGGATAGATAGTAACGATCCTAATGGGCCACAATATACCTGGTATAATATTACAACAAATCCCTCTGCTGTTCAGGTGACATTTCCAAACGGTAATCTTGATGACGGTTGGACAAATGCCATCTCAATTGGATTTCCATTTGAATTTTATGGTAATCAGCACACTAATCTTTATTTAAGTACAAATGGTTTCTTAAGCTTTAACGCTCTGTCTTCATCATATATTACAAACGCTTCAATCCCTGCAACGGGTTTACCGAATAATATTATTGCTCCGTTCTGGGATGATCTTGATGGAAGAACACAGGGAACTGTTCATTACTTATCAGATAACGATAAATTTTATATTCAGTTTACTAACTGGCAGAAATACAATGCAACCGGATCTCTGACTTTTCAGATAGTACTACACTCAAACGGAAAAATAATGTTCTATTATAACAATATGAATGCAACACTTAATTCCGCAACGGTTGGTATTGAAAACTCAACAGGTACGGACGGATTGCAAATTGCTTATAATGCAGTTTATGTTTCTAACGGGCTTGCTGTAAAAATTGCATCTGAGCCTGATTGGTTGTCAAACAATATTAGTGGCGGGACAATTTATAACGGAAATTTTGTAGATATAGTTTTGACCTTTAAATCTGAAGATTATCCATTAGGTAATTACTCAATGGATTTAGTAATCAATAATAACGATCCGCTGAATTCAATTATCACGGTTCCGGTAGCAATGCAGATTGCAAATATTTTTGAAATAACTTCTTTTACAGCATTGATTGAAGGATTTTACAACGGAACAAATATGGTTTCGGATTCTGTAACTATAGAACTGCGGAATACAGTTGCACCATATTCTTTAGTTGACCAAACTAAAACTTTTTTGAATGGTAATGGTTTCGGTTCCGCCAGATTTACAAATGCATCAAATGGAACTCCATATTACATTGTATTAAAACACCGCAATGCAGTAGAAACCTGGAGCGCTCTACCGCAAACTTTTACAGCAAATACCCTGAGTTATGATTTTACAACAGGATCAGACAAAGCATACGGAAATAATTTAAAGCTTGTTGGAACGAAGTGGTGTATTTATGGAGGAGATGTTAATCAGGATGGATTTGTTGAGACAGCAGATGTAAATCTGGTATTCACGGATAATGTAAATGGAACAACAGGATATATTTCAACCGACCTGAACGGTGATATGTTCACAGAGATAGAAGATTTAAATATAGTATTTACAAATAATATTCTTGGAGTGGAAAGAAAAACTCCAACAGGTTATGTTAGTTTAAAGCAAAAGAACTTTAATCAGCAATCAGGTATTGCGAAGTGATATACTATTATTCGAAAATAAAATTTAAAACTCTTGAATCTTATTTTTTAACAAAAAGTTAATATTAAAATTAATTTTAAGTAAGAGTAATTAAGTAATTTTTATTGTAATAATTCAGAATTAAAAAATATTAAACAATTATCTAATCATTTATTATCTAATCGGAGGGCACAATGCCAAAATATTTTCTTTTTTCATTCTTTGTATTGTTGATATTTACAACGTTGCAAGTAAATCTTTACTCACAACAGTGTGAGCTAAAAGTATCCAATATCAATTTTGAATCAGTTAACTCACTAACATTTGATGTGTATGTAAAAAATGCTGGTACATCAAGTTTAGTTTATAGTCATGGAAGCTTCGCATGGACATTCGATACAGCAATTTTGAACGGAGGTACTGCAACATTTTCCCTTGTTCCAGGTTTCAGTGATTTTGCAGCGAGCGCTTATCCACCATCTGCACTTATCACAAGCCCAAATATTTTAAGAACGTCTTCTAATTTACCAGGATCAAACGGAGTAATTCAGGCAGGTGAAAGTTTACGATTATATAGATTCAGGTTACAAACTTCTGCTTCAGCTTTTGCATCAAACTTTTTTAGCATTAGCTGGAAAAATTCAGTAACACCTTACACAAGAATTTTTACTTGGGATAGTGGGACTGGTTTACCTTCAGAAGTACAAAATGTTAGCTTTTCTATTCTTCAATTGACACTGGAAGAGAATTTTGATTATGGAAGTACTGCCAATTCGGATTTAACAGCAGTTACCACAAACTGGACAAGACATAGTGGAACTCAGGGACCAGCTTATTTTACAACCAGTTTATCTTATTCTTCATATGCATCTTCAGGCATTGGAGGTTCAGCCTGGTTTACGAGAGGCTCATCAGGTGTTAATGACGGAGATGTTCATCGAGTTTTCCCGACTCCGTTTACATCAACAGATAATATTTATTCAGCCTTCCTGGTAAAAATTGATTCTGCCAGGGCAACTGCTGATTATTTTTTCCATTTAGGTCCAAGTCCAATAGGCACAACATTCAGAGGAAGAGTTTTTGGAAGAGTTAATGGAGCAGGATGGAGTTTGGGTCTTGCTAAATCATCTGAAGCTGCAGTTAATGATAATACCGTTCTGAACTTTGGTCAAACATATTTAGTAGTTCTTAAATATTCGTTTAGTACTGTTACAACCAGCGATGATGTTGTTACTTTATATGTTTATGAATCCGGAATTCCTCTTTCAGAGCCAGGTTCTCCTTTGTTAACAATCGGACCAACTGGTTCTGGAGTAACTTCTGATCCAACAAATATTGGAGCAATTGCTATCAGACAGGGATCTAACACTCCAACCGGAGTAATAGATGGAATAAGAATTGGGAATAATTGGTCGGACATTTTTCCACCTGTTGGCAGTCCATTATTAACAGTATCCCCTTCAATCTTAACCGGTTTTACATATTTTGAAGGCGGAGGTCCTTCTACATCACAAAGCTATAATTTGAGCGGCAGCAGTTTAACTCCTGCTTCCGGAAATATTACTGTGACAGGTTCAACTAATTATGAAGTATCTTTAAATAACTCAACCTTCAGCGGCAGCGTTAATGTTCCTTACTCAGGAGGAACTTTGGCATCAACTCCGATTTATGTCAGATTAAAAGCTGGTTTGTCCGGTGGAACTTATAATGGAGAATTAATTGCGAATGCTGGTGGAGGTGCAACAACACAAAATGTAACATGCAATGGATCTGTAATAAAAGGTGAACCTACTAATCATGTAACTAATTTTTCCGGAGTACTTGGAACTCCTTCTTATTACTATATAATTCTGAATTGGATTGATGCTTCCGGAGGTACTTCTCCTGATGGATATCTGATTAAAGGAAGTTCTTTTAATTATGATTCGATCAAAGTTCCGATTGATGGCGTACCTGAAAATAATTCGCTCTTTGTTCAGAATGTTGCTCAGGGAATTCAAACAAAAACATTTGGTCTGAACTCTGCCACAACTTACTACTTTAAAATATTTCCTTACTCAAACTCAGGCGCAAATATAAATTACAAAACAGATGGAAGTGTTCCGCAGTTTAGTATAGCAACTAATAATGCACCTTCATTACCAATAAATGAAAATTTCGAATATGCTACCGGAAGTTTTCTCACAGATAACGGCTGGATCGCTCACAGTGGCGTTGGAACAAATCCGATCCAGGTAAATGATACTCCGTTATCATACACCGGGTACGTTAATTCAGGCTTGGGAAAATCAGTAACTATGACTATTACAGGTGAAGATGATAACAGGGCGTTTAGTGGAATAACAAACGGAAGCGTTTATGCTTCATTCATGGTGAACTTTTCATCTGCTCAGTTAGCAGGCGATTATTTCTTCCATATGGGACCGGAGAACACAACTTCACTATTTTATGCAAAAGCATTCGTAAAAAAGAATGCCGGTGATAGTCTTGCAATTGGTGTGGCAAAAAGAAATAATTCCGATGTTGTTTACACACCATTCAATTATGCCTTAAATACAACTTACTTAATTGCGATCAAGTACACATTTAATTCAGGATCTACTACAGATGATGAAGTTAAGTTGTGGATAAATCCTGTATTAAATGGTATTGAACCCGCAGCAACATTAACACAAACAGATCTTGGTGAAGATGCATTAAGTCTCGGTATGTTTGCACTCAGACAGGGTACATCTACGAGTGCTGCTAATTTAGTTCTTGGAGGTATTCGAATCGCAACTACATGGATACCGGAAGCTGGTACAAATACCTTCCAATTATCTGTTGATGTACTCAACGGGTGGAATATGGTATCAATTCCTGGTTTACATCCAGTAGATCAGAATGTAGATACCTGGTGGCAATACAGAGATCCGGGCGCTAATGTATT
>JACAFA010000242.1 GCA_013388525.1 Ignavibacteriaceae bacterium
AATACATTAGCGCCCGGATCTCTGTATTGCCACCAGGTATCTACATTCTGATCTACTGGATGTAAACCAGGAATTGATACCATATTCCACCCGTTGAGTACATCAACAGATAATTGGAACGTTGAAGAAGTACCAATATTTCCTCTGAGTATAGTTCCATCGGTACCAACAGCCCAGACTTTTGTTCCTGCAAACCGGATATCTCTGATTGATTGTGTAGTACCAAGATATAATTGAGTAGGTGTCCAATTTGAACCTCCATCCGTTGTATAGTATGCAAATCCACTCGCACCAGCCATTAGTCCAAAATCATTATTAAGAAAGCGGATTGTATAAAGAGTAGCAGTGGTTGGCATTTGTATTTCGGTAAAATTAGTACCACCATTTGTTGTCTTATATAGTCTTCCGGAACTACCTACAATGAATCCATTGTTCTCATCAAAGAAATGCATAGAGTATAGAGTAATTGTTCCAAGAGTTGTAATTTGAGTAAATGAGAGACCGCCGTTGGTAGATTTGCTGACTCTATTTCCACCTCCACAAAGATAAATCACAGACGAATTAACGATGAAAATTTCATATCCAGCAGCACTTCCCCATCCTGCAGAAATTGCAGCCCACGTATTTCCACCATCAGATGTTCTTGCAACTTGCCCACTTCCGTACATTGCAAAGCCAAGATTCTCATCATAGAATTTGATATCATAAATATTACTTGTGGAAGTTCCGGTGCCAGTATTTAGTTGAGTCCAATCCAGCCCACCATTTGTAGTTTTATATAAACCGGTTGGCCCCTGAGTTCCGATATAACCAAGATTATCATTAAGAAAATAAACTGAATATGTTCTGTAGCCGGGATTGAAATTAAGCTTTGTCCAGGTTAAACCACTATCAGTAGTCTTTAATATATCACCAAAAGAATTTCCTGTGGTTATACTTCCACCGACAACATAACCGGTTAATTCACCTGGAAACCATAGCCGCTGTAAAATTTCATTTGTTACGGAGGAATTTTTCATTTCCCAGGTAGCACCATCATCTAGGGATAGAATTATCGAACCAACGTCGCCACCAACAAGTACCGGAGTAGTTGCCTCTGAATTAACACCAAGTATTCCTAAACCATAAAGATTTTCAGTTGCCGTTGTTTGAATAAGATCCCAGTTTATTCCTCCATTTATTGTTTTAAGTACTCTTCCTGCAGAGGTTAATGCATAGCCAAGATTAGCATCGATAAATTTAACTTCATAAATAGTGGTAGTTGTTGAACCAATGTCATATATAATTCCTCCCGAAGCGCCACCATTTGTTGTCTTAAATATTTTACCTGTGCTGTTAGAAATCCATCCTGTATCAGCATTAAAAAAGTGGATTCCACGGACAGCTCCGTCAAGACCTGTGATATTGGCAGTTATGTTTTCCCAGGTTGAACCGCCATTGGTGGACCTGATTAACCTTCCAGTGGTCGCACTTGTAGATCCTAAAAAAATAAGAGTGTCGTTTACGTAATGAACTTTATAAATTGCAGTTGTACCATAAGTTGATAAAGACCAGTTATTTCCACCATCAGTAGTTTTTAAAATATTCCCGGAATTTCCTACTGCGAATCCCACTTCAGTATTTATAAAATCCACATCCCAGAGTGTAATACTAACTCCAGATGTTTGTTCAATCCAGTTTGTTCCACCATCGGTGGTTTTCATAATTAATCCGAAAGTTCCAACTACATATCCGGTATTTTGATCAGGAAAGATTACATCATAAATATCGCGTGCCTGCGAATCTATATAAGAAATAGACCAGGTATTTCCAGCATCGGTGGAAACGGAAACTGCACTACCATTACCAAAAAGCATAAATTTGTTTGTTGAAAGAATCACCGCATCGTTGTGGTCTGCACCAGTTGGTAAAGGATTTTGCCATTGCCAATCAAAGTTCTGTGCAAAAGCAATGTAAGAAAGAAAAAATGTTAAAATGATTATGTGTTTCATAACTGACTCCCTGATTTATTATTAAAATTTCCTTATTAAAAAGAGATGTAACTTATAAATCAAAAATATTAATGACAGAAAAGGGCAGCATTTTATCAATACTGCCCTTAATTAATAGTTTAAGAAAAATTATTTCAGAAGAAGCATTTTCTTAATCGAAATAAAATCTCCGGCTATCAGTTTATAGAAATATACTCCGCTTGATAAGCTGCCTGCATCGAAGGTCACACTGTATCTTCCTGCCTGCTGTGTTTCATTTACCAACACACCAACTTCTTCTCCGATACTATTGAAGATTACTAGCTCTACATTTGATGCCTGTGCAATTGAGTAATCTATCTTTGTAGTTGGATTGAATGGATTCGGATAATTCTGTGCAAGATCAAATACTTCAGGTGTTGATACTTCTACTGATGAACTTAATTCATAATACGTGTATGTTCCGTTATAATCAATCTGTTTAATACGATAGAAATATACTCCGGATGCAAGTCCTGCATCTGTGAAAGAATATGTTCTTATTTCAGTTGATGTTCCGAATCCGGGAACAAATCCGATTTCCTGCCAGCCTGATTCAGTCTGACTTCGTTCAACACTAAAGCCAGAGTTATTTGTCTCGGTTGCAGTTGTCCAATTCAACAAAACATCATTACCAACTACGTTAGCAGTAAAAGATGTAAGTTCAACCGGCAAAGGATCTGCTTCATCAGCACCTTTGTAAGGAAGAACTGAATTTCTTGTATCACCATCAAAGTCTTCAGTAATTCCGGAAATAGGTATTCCTGCTAAATCTATATCACCGTTAGAAGTTCCTGCTAGGTGTAAATCAATGTTAGAAATAAAATTAACATTCTTGAAAATTGTATTCTGCTCATTAGGAGATGCTGCGGTTTTGTAATCGGCTAAATTATTATATCCTGTAGTTCCCCAGAAAACATTAAAACTGTTTGTACCATTTGCAAAGTAACAATTAAAATCAATATCCAGAGTTCCGGTAGTGGCTGTTAATGCAAAACCAATATGATTAACATTACCGCCTGTTCTTGTATTGATGGCAATATTGTTTTTCATATTCAAAGTAATTGCAGAAGCACCAATTCTAATTCCGGCAGAAGTAGTTGCACCTGCAGTTCCACCTGTATGAATGCCGCTTATTAATGCTGTGTTATAATAAATATTAGCTGTATAAGCATTACTTCCTAAAAATTCTATACCTGTTACTGTCTGAGCATTAATATTATCAAGAGTATTTGAAATAATATTATTTTCAACATTGAAAGTACATCCTGCTGCAGGACTGGCAGCATAAATGCCTCTGATGTTTGAGGTGGATGTTGAAGTTGTTTGTAAATCATAGAACCAGTTTTTCCTGATATTATAAGTTCCACCAGCAACAGTAGACATAATTATTCCGGAAACAATAGTGTTGTTAACGCCTGCTGTCTGATAAATTGTATTTGACTCAGCAGTGAAATTCAACGTGCCAGAAACCAACCAGATACCGGCATAACCCCAGTTAAATATTTCACAATTAGCTACTGTGTTATTGTCATTCGGAAAAGTTGCGGAACCTGCAGAACCAACACCGCTTCTTCCTCCCTGAATTCTGCAATCGGTAATTATGTTATTATTATTCCCGGCAGTTGTTGATGTACCGAATACAATATTTCTTGGTCCGGCAGTATTCTGCGTATTATTAACAGAATGAACAAACTTTACTGTATTATTTGAAGCGCCATTGAGCAACCAAATTGTATTTGCATTCGAACCAGTGGTTGCGAGATTTTCTATTTTCAAATCCGGTGAAGTACCCGTTCCGCCCGGTCTTCCATCAATGATTACATAATCTGCATCATTGAGTACTAATATACCAGCCGTCGAATTACCGGAAATAACTTCACCTGTGTTGCCCGTGGCTGGTCTTAAAGTGATCGTATTACTGGTGCTGGTGCCATCTTTAAAACCAAATGTAATAGGTATTGTTTCTGATGTGCCATCATACGCAGTTAAAATTTCAATAACATAAGATTCGCTTAAAGGTGTTGTTATTGCATTATAAGCTTCTGCAATTGAAGCGTAACTTCCGACTAATGTTCCTCCACCGGTTCTTAATTCAACAGAACCGGCTTGCGCAAGAATAATCGAAGAAAAGAAAAGGGTTACTAAAAAAGCAAAGTAAATTTTTGCCATTACATTCTCCTGATTTATTTTTTGTGTGCTTAAATTTTTAGTTACAAACAATAAAATACTTGAAAATAGACAGATTGTCAATTAGTATAATCAATTTGATTCTTAATTATTATTCTCAACCAATTATTTAATTTACAACCAGAGGAACACACTTGAAAAATTACTGGCTTTTCAAATCCGAACCCTCAGAATTTTCGTGGGATGACTTAAAGCAAAGTAAGAATCAGACAACTTTCTGGGATGGAGTTCGAAATTACCAGGCAAGAAATTTTCTTCGCGATGAAATTAAAAAAGGAGATGGAGTTTTATTTTACCAAAGCAGTTCTGAACCACTTGCGATTATTGGATATTGTGAAGTAGTTAAGGAAAGCTATCCAGATCATACACAGTTTGATTCTAAAAGCGATCACTTTGATCCTAAAGCTGATAAGAAAAATCCGACATGGTTTATGGTTGATATTAAACTCATAAAAGAATTTAATAAACCTGTTACACTCGATTCGATAAAAGCTAATCCCAAATTGAAAAATATGAAACTCATCCAACGGGGACAAAGATTATCAATTCAGCCAGTGACAAAAGATGAGTGGGATGAGATTTTGAATATGGGAGGTTAACATAATATTGTGGAGCTGATCCCGACCTTGTCGGGACGACCTGTTCGTTGCGAACGAACCGCTCTCCCAACTGAGCTAAAGCCCCTAATTACAAATCTAAAACTTTAATAATGGGATAGCTCTGATTTCCGAATGAAGATTAACGATTGTTGATTTCAGAAATCATAATCAAAATTCTTCAATCGTTAATCGTTGATCTTAAATCAAAAAAACTCTCCAAGATTTAATGGTCGCACTGTGATGCAATATCAAATCTTTTTCTCCATTAAAAAATGATGGATAACTCCGAATAAAGTATATGATTTTTCAACAACCTGGTATCCATGTTTTTTATAAAACTCAACAGCGTTACTCCGGGAATGAATTATTATTCGTTTTGCACCTTTTGCCTTAACTATTTTTTCAAGTTCTTTCAGAACCATCGAGCCAATTCCTTTTCCTGACCATTCTTCTTCAACTGATATCGAACGAATTTGAGCTTCATTCTCCGATATAAAATGAGCCCTTCCGACTCCAATTGGAATTCCATCAACTTCACAAACCATAATTGGAAAGTCATCACTATCAAGATCATCCTGTGCTGTTATTCTTGGCTGATTCCAGGGTGCACGTAAAATTCTCCAGCGAAGATCTCTGTATCTTTCAAATTCTTCTTCAGTTTTTGGAGGTCGTACAATCACTAATTGTCCGGCGAATTAGTATCACTATCAATATCAGCACGATTAATTGCTGCCGGTGGTAAATTCTTACTCGCTTTTGCTCCCAGCTCTTTAATCTTTTCAACTCCGGAAATTAAATTGCCTCTGCCGTCGTGAATTTTTTTCATTGCACTTTCATAACTGTCTTTCGCTGAATCCATTTTCTTTCCTACATCAATAAGATCATTGTAAAAGTTTACAAATTTATCGTAGAGACTTCCTGCTTGTCTTGCAATTTCCAATGCATTCCTGTTTTGATTTTCCTGTCTCCAAATACTCGATATCGTTCTCAATGTTGCAAGTAATGTTGAGGGACTTACAATAACAATGTTCATCTCGAACGCATCATTAAAAATTGTTTGATCATTCTGAACTGCAAGTGCAAACGCTGGTTCGATAGGCATAAACATTAAAACAAAATCCAGACTTTCAAGCTGATACAGGTTCTGATAATTTTTTCCACTTAAGTTTTTAATATGTGAGCGAATTGAATTTATGTGTTCTCTCAATCCAAGTTGTTTTTCATGCTCATCTTCGGATGAAACAAATTTTTCATATCCAACAAGTGAAACTTTTGAATCAATAACAATGCTTTTATTCTCTGGTAACTTAATTATCACATCAGGTTGAAATCTTTTACCCGATTCCGTAATCAGACTTTCCTGTACAACATACTCTCTACCTTTTACTAAACCAGATTTTTCAAGAATGCTCTCAAGAATAAATTCTCCCCAGTTGCCTTGAGTTTTGCTTTGTCCTTTTAATGCTTCGGTAAGATTTTTTGCTTCCTGCGTTATTTGCTGGTTCATATCTTTAAGCATTTGCAACTGTTCACGTAAAGAAGCGTGACCTTTAATGCTTTCTTTATTCGTTTCTTCTACTTTCTTTTCAAAGTCAGAAATTTTTTCTTTTAAAGGATTTAGTATTTCACTTAGCCTCTCTTTATTCTGCTCGGTGAA
>JACAFA010000326.1 GCA_013388525.1 Ignavibacteriaceae bacterium
AAATATATTTATAAAATGATTTTGAATAATCTCAAAAACATATTGCGAACAGATTATTCTTCAAAAAAAACTTGATATTACTAAATCAAAAAATAAAAACTGAATTTTTCAGAAGTCTCAGATTGATACTATCCCTCAGAGGGATAGTATCAATAATTATTTTCATCGATACTATCGCTCAAAGCGATAGTATCGGTAAGATAAATCAAACAACAAACACTTTTGCTATATCAACCAACAGTGATGGCTGGTTAATTAGAGCAGTAGTAAATAATCTGCCGAGAGTTCTTTTCTCATAAGGGATTTTGTTAAAGGAATGTGCGATGTTATTGAACTTTTCATCCGAAAAATTGTAAATGCCTTCCTTTATTCTGTTAAAAGTTTCGTGGCGTTTACCAAGCCTGTCTGCCCAGGCTTTGTCATAAGTTAAAATGTGATCAAGTTTATTCATTTTAATAGCTTCAGCTGCAATTGTTCCGGCTATCTTCCCACCGATCATTCCGCTAGCAATTCCTCCGCCGCTTAATGGATTTACCTGTCGTGCAGCATCACCGACAAGCATAATCCCAGGCGCAGAAATTTTTTTTAGAGTAATTGCACATGGAACACCGCCTGCAATTTTAGTTAACACCGGTGCATTCGGATAATGCTTGTTCATAAAGTCATCAAGAAAAGATTGAGCTGATTTTTTCTTTCCAATAATTCCACTTACGCCGAGACCAATATTTGCTTTGTTATGTCCTTTGGGAAAAACCCAGAAGTACCCATTCGGTGCAACATCTTTTCCAAAATAAAAATAGAGTGTGTTCTGATCAACGGGAATGTTTGCCGCAGTAATTTGAACAGCACTTTCCATATCGCGAAAATCAATGTGGGTTTCCAGTCCAGCCCAGCGACCAACACGCGATTCAACTCCGTCAGCAGCGATAACAACTTTTGCTTTTACTTCTTTTTGTTCGCCGTGGTATTCATATTTAACACCGCTAACCTTGCCATCATCAAACAGCAATCCGTTAACATAAGCACGTGTAAGAATTTCTACTCCGGCATCTGCAGCGGTTCTTGCAAGTTCATAATCAAAAATTCTGCGTTCAAGTACATAACCTGCTTCACCGAAATCAAGAATAACTTCTGTTCCATCCGGTGCGTTAAAAGAAAACTTGCTGATCTTTGCTGCAATCCATTTATCATCACTTGGAATAAATTCTTCAACACCAACTTTGCTTATCGCTTCACCACAGCGAACAGGATAGCCAACATCTCTGTCTTTCTCCAGCATCAAAACAGACACACCCTGCTCAGCAGCAAAACGTGCAGCCATTGATCCGGCGGGACCCGCACCAACTACTATTATGTCGTACTCTTTTTTCATTCTAGCGTTGAATTTTCCATTAAACAAATCATTTTCTTCTTATCATTACAAAATAGGCAAATAGCAATAGGCAGTAAGCAATTATTTATTTTTTTCATTTACCCTCAAATATTTTTCGGGAAATTCAATCATATGATTTAACAATTTTCCAACTTCCTCAGATTTCTTCATCAATTTGGAATAGTCACCTCTATTTATATAACCACATTCATAAGAAAAATCTAACCACACCTGTGTTTCTGAATTTTCCATATCAGCATCGGATGATTTAGATACGAAGTAAGCCTGATATTTTCTCTTTCGATATGCTTCTGAGATACAAGTACAAACAGACCTTGATGATCTTCTTATCTGATCAGTCAAGGAATAAGTTTCTTCTTTCGAAAATGTTTTTGAGATTTCAAAAATCTCCATCGCAAGTTCAAAGGCCTTTTTATAAACAGTCAAATCTCTGAATGATAAATTCACTTTTTATTCTCCCATTTTAAATTACTGCCTACTGTGATTTGCCTATTGCTTACTTTTTACTGCCAAGCGCCTACTTCGCAAGAACTCCTTCCTTATTAAATTTAATAACCTCAATCGGACAAGACCATACACACTTTGCACAATTAGTACATCGTGGATCGATTATAAAAATTTCCGCTTCTTTCAATTCAATTGCATCTTCAGGACAAACGCCAACGCAACATCCGCAGAAGTCGCATTTATCCGGAAGGATTTC
>JACAFA010000253.1 GCA_013388525.1 Ignavibacteriaceae bacterium
CTTATTGAGCAGAGAAATCTTGCGAAAAAGAAAAATGATAAGCAGCTATCGCAAGCTATAAAAATTTTAATGAACAGTTTTTACGGCGTAATGGGTTCATTCGGATGCAGATTTTATCATCCAAACCTTCCAACTGCAATAACCGGAACGGGACAAAAGCTGCTGAAAGGAAGTAAAGATTTTCTGGCTGAACAAGGTTACGAAGTAATTTATGGTGACACTGATTCTCTATTTGTTAAACTAAAAGAAGGTGAGGGAGAACATGCTGAAGATAACGGAAAAAGAATTGCAGATGATTTAAATAAATACTGGTTAGGAAAAATTCAGAATGAATATGGATTGAAGTCATATCTTGAAATAGAGTTTGAAAAATATTACAGAAAGTTCATACTTACTCCTGCGAGAGGAAGCGAATCTGGTGCAAAGAAAAGATATGCTGGACTTTTATCAGCTAACGGTAAAGAAACAATTGAATTTGTCGGGATGGAGTTTGTACGATCAGATTGGACGCGGCTTGCAAAGGAATTCCAGGTAGAACTATACAATAGAATTTTCAATAATGAGGAAATTGAAAATTGGTTACGAGAAATTGTTAGAAAAGTAAAAGCCGGTGAGTTTGATGATAAGCTTGTTTACAGAAAAAGATTAAGAAAAGATGTTGACGAATACACTAAAAATGTTCCTCAACACGTAAAAGCTGCCCGTATGCTCCCTGAATCCACTGGAACTGTTTACTATGTGATTACGAAAAGAGGACCGATTCCTGTTGAATTGAAACATACCGACATTGATTACGATCATTACATTGAAAAGCAACTTAAGCCAATTGCTGATTCTGTTTTAATTTTATTGGGAGAATCTTTTGATTCTATTGTTCAGTCAGATCAGTTAAGCTTCTTTTAACTCTTAAAAACACCTTCAAAAAAAGTCTTAGTTGGTGATCAGTAACTAAAAAAATTAATTAATCCGTTGCCTTATAGCTTTTCATTTGTTAAGTTTCATTTGAATTTATTGCGGGGTAATTACCTGATGAATATTTTCTCAGAATTAATCCCTTTGGGATTGGCACGATATTTATCTCTCTCTCTCTGGAGGAGAACAGAATGATTTCTCCTCTTGCAAATCTTTTGTTCCTGAATAATGTTCATCATCCTTTCTCACAGCTTTTATTCCTATCAAATTTTTACCCAACTAGTTTTACTTAGCTTGAAGAAAGCAAAGTTTATTTAACAAAAAGGTTTTAAAATGAAAAATATTATTTATTTATTCTTAATAGTTCTAATAACAACATCTGAGAATATTAAATCTCAGCAAATTAATCCGCTTGATTTTTTTCCTCATCATGTTGGAGATTTGTGGCAGTACATTAATTATACACAATCGGGCAATGAATTTTGGGAAAAGAAAATTACTGCTATTGATACAATAGATACAGATTCCTCAATCATTATAACATTTAATTACAGAAATTCCTTTGACATCCTACACAAAATATATCTTAATGACAGTCTCACTATTTATTGGAAAACATTTGGTGATTGGGGCATACGTTATAAATTTGATGCACCTTTGAATACTTTTTGGCTTAGTGATCCATACTTTCCATACTATACTAAATACGTAGAGCAGAATCAGGAATTAGTTTTTGAAGATACACTGCTATATAGAGAATATTGGACAGCACAAGATACTTTATTTATTCAAAGTTTATACAATGAACGTTTAGCTCTCGGGTTAGGAGAATATTTTGGTGAATTTGAAGTTGGTATAACAGTATTAAATGGTTGTATTATAAATAGAGTTCAATATGGAATAATTATAAGTGTTGAAGAAGATAACGAAAACACTCTTCTCTCAGAATATATTTTAAATAATTTTCCAAACCCGTTTAACAGTCAAACAACAATTCACTATTACTTACCATCTGAATCTTTTATTACGATTAATATTTACGACATTCTTGGAACAGAGATAAAAAAAGTATTTGAAGGAGAAGAAACAGCAGGACATCATTATAAGATATGGCATCCAAAAGAGGAGTCAAGCGGATTATATTTTGTTGTTATGAGAACTAATGAAACACAATTAACTAATAAAGTTTTATTTCTTAAATAGGAGTATAAAAATGAAAGCTATAATTTTTATAATTTTATTATTGATTGGTTTCCCTGCACAGTTGGTTCGTCCACAAGCAAATGATAATATCAACTGTGCTACAACTCCCTTAAGAGGAGAATTTATTGACCTTCAACAACATGGTGGAATATATTTAACTTCTCAAGGTGAACTCAAGGTTCTTGTTGTTTTTGCAAAATTCAGAGATGATCATTCTGCACATAATTATTGGCCTGATACCATGGATCCTCAGGCATTTATGACAACTTTTATTGATCCTAACTGGCAAACAAATTCAACCAACGAAATAAATTTAACACATTATTTTCGGAAAATGTCTCTTGGAACTTTTAAAGTGACAGGAGAATATGTATATGTTGAAACGCCGCACGATAAATCATATTACGGTAATCCTCCTAGTCGATCTTTGGCAACAAAAGAAGTATTGCAACAAAAAGTTGACCCATTAATTAATTTTGCAAATTATGAAAATTGGACTTGTAATGGAAGTTATAGTAAAACTAATCAACCAGACGGCACAATTGATAAGATAATTGTAATTTGGAGAGCACAGCCTTTTAATTCTGGTTGGGGTGGTGAAGCTTCTTTGGGTGGTGGAAGTTCTTATACTGTTGAAAATGGTACAAAAACTGTAAAAACAGGATTTGGATGTGGTGTTGGATCCGGCGTAACAGTTCAAGATGTTGTAGATAGGTATCTAAAGTATAATTTTCATAGTTCTGTACACGAAATGGCACATTGGTTGGTTGGTAGTTCGCATCCATATAACGGTAGTACAATGTCCCATCGTGCTTGGGGAATGTTACGAAGTGGATTTGACGGAATATGCGCAAACGCTTATGAAAGAGAAAGAGTGGCTTGGATAAATCCAACAGTAATAACTGGTGACGTCCTAAATGCTCCCTTCACAGATTATGTAGAAACGGGTGTTGCATATAAATACCACCCATCAAATGGCGCAACAAATGAATATTACTTTTTTGAAAACTATCAAAAGTTAAATATTTATTGTGATGCTACTCGTAATCCTAATGATAAAGGAATATTTGTTTATCATATGCAAGGGTTATATTCCGAATCTGATAATAACCGTTGCAAAACTTCAAATGGACAATTTAACTGGAACGATCCATTTACTACTAATTGTTGGGGCAATACTCTTCCAGCTTTCAAGATGATAAGTGTGAACAGAAATGCTTATAATAATATGGATTGAATTCCAAAATAGGGTGGTGGAACAGAATTGTTATATGCACTGATAAATGAAAATGGATTTGCAGTTTGTGGTGGTTGGCCCTGGGGAGAAGGATTAAATAATTCTTTTAAACTTGTGTACAATGATGTATTTTCTCCAAAGAGTAATCCAAATACACATACTTGGGCAGATTCAACAACCAGTTTCACAATGGAAGTTTTTAACCAAAATGGTTCAATTGTTAATGCAAGATTCTATCTTACTGATCCATACGCAGGTAAACCTTCAAAACCGCAGTGGTTAAAAGTTCAAGCAAGCCAGAATAATCACCCGTATTTAACCTGGGATGCAAATCAGGAACCAGATGTACTTTCGGGTGGTAGTTACAAAGTAGAAAAGTATTCAACTTATGAAGTTGGTTGGTTTCAATTAGCTACTACAACAAACACTTTTTACGAGGATCTTACCGAGACAATTTGTCCGCTTGGACAGCAATGTGAATCTGGACATTGGGTTCGTTATAGAGTGAAAGCGGTTGACAACACTGCTAAAGTATCTGTTCCATCAGATTCTGTAATGAAAATGGTTCTTGGAGGAGCCCCTGATAAAATTAGTGTTGATCCGCCAAGCAGTGAAATGCCAACAGAATATTCCTTAATGCAAAATTATCCTAATCCATTCAATCCGGTTACAACCATTTCTTATCTTCTTCC
Organism: Ignavibacteriaceae bacterium; assembly: GCA_013388525.1. Next base: position 4,045 of record JACAFA010000253.1, read on the forward strand.
TAAGAATGGATTAGTTACACTAAAAGTGTTTGACATTTTGGGAACTGAAGTAACTTCCTTAGTAAATGAAACTCAAGAAGCTGGAAGTTATTCCGTTACATTTAACGCATCGCAACTGCCAAGCGGAATTTATTTCTACACTCTTACTTCCAATAACTTTATGTCCACGAAGAAGTTAATTTTACTGAAATAACTCTTCACAAACATTAAGGCCCCGAAATCCGGCAATTGTCGGACGGGGCTTTTTCTTAACGTCTATTATGTGCTAGATTTAGAATCGTTCAGTATGATCAACTAAGTTCTTTTAATGAAATTCAATTTAATAAGGAATAACTAATTAAGTATTTTTAAAGAGTAGTTTTAATAATTTTCTGAATAAATGATGAAAGCATAAAATGAAACTCGACGAAATTTTAATCAACAACCAAACCGATATAATTAATGAAGCATTCTATTCCCTTGAAAGATCTCATCTAAAACATTATGATTCATCCAGAGCAGATGAGAACTGGCAAAGACTTGCCAAATTATTTGATCTTACATTAAATGGTGTCAGAACAAAAAGTCTCGTCGATATTGTAAACTATTCCGAGAAGGTTGCGAAAGAAAGATATGAATCCGGATTTGATCTTCACGAAGTTCATACAGCTTACAATGTTCTTGAAGAATCACTCTGGAAAATTATTGTTAAAGAAATCGAACCATCAGAATTACCTGAATCGCTAGGTTTGATAAGTACTGTTCTCGGAACTGGAAAAGAGTCTCTTGCACTTGCTTATGTTTCACTTGCAAGTAAACAAAAAGTGAAAAGCTTAAATTTGACACAACTTTTTAAAGGCGTTTAACACAGAGAGTAACATTGAAAATTCAATTTATCGGAGCTGCAAGAACCGTAACAGGTTCTCAACATCTGCTTACAATTAATAACAAAAAAATTCTTCTTGATTGTGGTTTGTTCCAGGGAAGAAGAGAAGACACTTACGAAAAAAATAAAAGTTTTAAGTTTGATCCAAAAGAAATTGATGCTTTACTTTTATCTCACGCACATATTGATCACACAGGGAATATTCCTCATCTTGTAAAAGATGGATTTGACGGACCAATTTATACAACTTCTGCGACAACTGATCTCTGCAAAATTATGCTTGAAGACTCGGCACATCTTCAGCAAAGAGATATTGAATGGTTAAATAAAAGAAAGAAAAAGCACATACCGGAAGAACCTCTTTATTCAATTGAAGATGTTGAGGAAGCAATACAAAAGTTTGTTCCTGTAGAATATAATACCGCAACAGAAATTTTTCCTGGAGTCATAACAACATTTCAGGATGCAGGACATATTCTTGGATCAGCAGGAATTTTATTAGAAATAGAAGAAGAAGGAAAGAAACTCCGCTTTGGATTTTCTGGTGATATTGGAAGACCCGAAATGCCGATCATTCGTAATCCTGATTTGTTTCGTGATCTTGATTTATTAATAATGGAAAGCACTTACGGAAACCGTCTTCATTCTCATTCGGAAGAAGTTGAGGAAGAAGTTGCCACAGTTGTAAAAGAGGTTTTCGATAGAAAAGGGAAAATAATTATTCCGGCATTTGCTGTTGGAAGAACTCAACTGCTGGTTTATGTTCTTCACAAATTATTTGATCAGAATAGAATTCCTGAAATTCCAATTTATGTTGATAGTCCATTAGCCGTCAATGCAACAAAAGTATTTAAAGAACATCCGGAATGTTTCGACAGAGAGACAAACAGAATTTTTTTAGAAACCGGTGATGATCCTTTTGGTTTTGGAAGACTTAAATACATCACTACTGTAGAACAATCAAAAGAACTTAATGATATAAAAGATCCGATGATAATTATTTCAGCCTCAGGAATGGCTGAGGGTGGACGAATCCTTCACCATCTTGCAAACAATATTGGTAATCCCAAAAACCTGATTCTGTTTGTTGGTTATGCCGCTGAACATACTCTTGCAAGGAAGATTATGGATGGGATGGAAAAAGTTAATATTTTGGGCGAAGAGCACTCTGTAAAATGTAAAGTCAAAACTATGGATTATTTCAGTGCTCATGCCGATCAAAATGAGCTTTTAGACTACCTTCAGTTAAACCCTTCAAAAAAGTTAAAAAATATATTCCTGGTTCATGGAGAAGAGGAACAAGCTCTCCCTTTAAGAGAAAAAATTCTTCAAAAAGGTTATAAAAACGCAGATTTTCCATTCCCTGCAGAAAAATTTGTGATTTAGGGAACTTTTTAGTCTTCCTTTCATCTTATTACTGTATTATATTTGTGCCCTTGAAATTAACGACATTTAATAAATTATTCGTTAAAGACCTCAAATATTACATTCACCAAACTTTATAAATTTATAGGAGAGCGATTAGCTTGAAGATAACAAAGCAGTTTACAAATCGCGAAAGTAAATCACTTGATCAATACTTACAGGAAATCGGTAAGGTTGATTTGTTAACTCCTAACGAGGAGATTGAATTAGCTATTCAAATTAAGAAGGGCGATATGCTTGCCCAGGAAAAGCTGATTAAAGCAAACTTAAGATTTGTTGTTTCTGTTGCAAAGCAGTTTCAGAACCAGGGACTTTCACTCGGCGATTTAATCAACGAAGGAAATATTGGTTTGATAAAAGCTGCCCAGCGTTTTGACGAAACACGAGGATTTAAATTTATTTCCTATGCTGTGTGGTGGGTTAGACAATCAATCATGCAGGCAATTGCAGATCAGTCGAGAGTTGTGCGTTTACCTTTGAACAGAGTTGGTAATCTTACGAAAATAAGCAAAGCTTACAGAGATCTTGAGCAGGAATTTGAAAGAAAACCAACGACAGATGAACTTGCTAAAATTCTTGATATGACCGCTGATGAAGTTGCTTATGCACTTCAGATTTCCGGTCGTCACGTTTCAATGGATGCCCCATTGAAAAACGGAGACGAAAACAAAAATAGTCTTATAGATGTTCTTCCAAATGAAGAGCAGCCATTACCGGATAAAGAATTGATGAAAGAATCTCTGAAGAAAGAAGTTCAGAATGTACTTTCAACTCTTACTGAGAGAGAAGCGGAAGTAATTAAGCTTTACTTCGGAATTGAAGGCGATCATTCTGCAACACTTGAAGAGATTGGCGAAAGATTTAATCTGACCCGTGAAAGAGTAAGACAGATTAAAGAGAAAGCTTTGAGAAACTTAAGACACTCAAAGAGAAGTAATAGATTAAAAGCTTATCTTGGATAAAAACTTATCCTAATTTTTTTAGATAGCCCTGTTAATAGCAGGGCTTTTTTATGTACGAAAGAATGAATATTTCTAACCTCTACTTTAGTCCCTCTCCTTGGTAAGAACAGGGTTAGGTCGTTTGACAATATTTATTTAAAAACATTCTTAACAATTTCAACCAGTCCAACATAAGTTCCGAGAACACTCCCAAGACTTGCCAGAATAAATACCAACAGAACTTTTAATAATTTGTTTTTCCACCACATGGAAAATTTTCTGGCGCTTTCTGCAACATTTTGAAAATCTTTAACAAGCGGCGGCTGAAAATATGCCTGAACAAATGCAGCAACATACCCGGCTCCAATCAATGGTGTCAGGCTCGTAACCGGCGCAGCAAAAAATGAAGTTATTATTGTAAACGGATGCGCTAACGCTATTAAAGAACCAATTGCACTTGGAATTCCGTTAGCCAAAATCCAGAACAAAGCGTTATCTCCTGCTTCGTTAAGCCCTTTACTGTAGCCTATGAAAAGTATCGATCCGACTATGATCACCGGAATTGCCCAGCCGATAATTTTTGTTAATGGAGATGGTTTGGGAATTACCTCGATTTCTTTTAAATCAATTTTTTCATCGCTTTCCAAAACATTAAGAATTCCTTTAACATGTCCAGCACCGACAACCGAAACAATTTTATTTCCTTGTGCGTCTTTCATCTTTTGTGCAATGTACTGATCACGTTCATCAATAATTACTTTTTTAAGAACCGGCATAGCTTTACCGAGCTCGTCCATCATCTCAGAAAGAACATCCTTACTGCGGAGTTCTGTTAATTTTTCTTCTGTTAATTCCTGCTTTTCAAAAATTCCGCCAAGACCACCGTAAAGAAATTTCATTTTCTGCCAGAAGCCCATTGAATGCCAGGCACGACGCATAGTTATTCGTACTTCTCTATCGCAAAGTTCAACTGAAATATTATTTTCTTTTGCTGTTTGAACCGCTTCAAGTAATTCTGTGCCGGGAGTAACTCCAAGTTTTTCACCGAGCTTTTTCTGATATGATGAAAGAACAAGATTAACAATCAAAGTGCTCAACTGTTTTTGCCTGATGATACTTTTAAGATCAAGATTCTCCCATCGGTTTTTTTCCGATAGAGCGATCATTCTCTTTTCATCAAGTTCAACGCAAACGACATCGGGTTTTTCTTTTTCGATTACATCTTTAACAAGATCAGCAGATTGCCGGGAGATGTGTGCTGTTCCGACAATAATGAATTCACGTCCATCTTTGTTCAACCGATGAAC
>JACAFA010000227.1 GCA_013388525.1 Ignavibacteriaceae bacterium
CTTTAAATGTAAGCTTTTCTATCTGTTTCATTAGATAATCAAGTTGTTCATTTTTCACGAAAGTATCGAACAAAAAAGTTCCTGCTTTATCATACTCAGCAACAAATGATAATTCATTTTTTGTTTTTAATAATTTGTATTGATCATCTTGTGTAAATCTTTTCCCCTCTTTTTGATTATCCTCTGCAAAGTCAGCAACAATTCTAATTGGCGTATGATCCTTAAAATGAGTTATTGAATAAGAAATATGCACTTCGTTATTATCGCAAGTAAATTTTTTGAATTCATCATTTAAGGCTTTAATCAATTTTAATGCTGAGCTTTGGGGAGTAACCAGCATCAGGTCGTCGCCGCCAGCAAATATTGTGTAAACTTTATTGTCGTTTGATTTTTGTTCCCATTCAGCCAAAAACCCATTTAGGAAAAAGCTAAAGAAATATTTAAGGTGATTGCTAAGAGTGGTAGTCCGTGAAATGCTGGTTAAATCTTTTTCGTTTTCATCATCAGATATAACTTTTTTATCTCTATCCAATCCATAAGCCATAATTAAACCGAGATTATCAATATCACCTTTGATGAGTGCCAGAAATTCCGCACCGTTATTTTGCTCTGCCATATCTTCAAAAGGCATTATTTCATTACTTTCGTTTCTTGAACAATAATTAGCAACCTCAATGTAATGCGTATTCTTAAAAATATTTTTACCAAGATTTTCCTTCTTTAACAGGTCATCTAATGTTGGGTTAAACAAGAGTTTGTTTCTTTTTTTCAGGTCATCATTTTCTTTGAATTTTTTAATAGGATTAATGTTATCTGGATTAATTGTAAGATTATCATCATTTAAGATGGCAATTATGTTATTCCCGGTGATTTGAAAACCAATCTCATATTCATTTTTTACCTGAAGGTCAACAATAATATCTCCCTCTGGATCTGTAATGATTCTTTTTCGTCCTTCTCTAATTGGCTTATCTGTTATTTTACATTTTATTGAATCTGTGCCTGTTCCGTCATCATTGATATACTTTTCTTCCCAGATATAATTTTGATAACTACTATTATCCTTTGGAAAAAGTCTTTCATTGAAAAGTTTGTATCTCTTCTCAATCAGCTTATATGAAGCATCTTCAACTATTTTCCCAAAGGTTAATGGATTGTCTTTCTCCATCAAATCCTTATAATTAAAAGTATGATATGCACAGTTAAAGCTTAAGTCCATTCTGAAATTATTAAACAAGTAATTATTTATTTCATAGAGTACTTTTTCATATTCTTTCTTAAATTTTTCAGTGTCTGGCGCAATTAAATAAAATTTTCCACCGGCGAGCATAATTAGATTAACTTCAGTTAGTCCGAAAGTTTTTAATAATTTTGTTGCAAGGTTTCTTGTAAGAACTTGAACGAAGATTGAACGACCTCTTAATATTTTAGCCGGTTTCTTGTGAACAACATCAAATATATAACTTTGAATTCCAGGTATATCTCCGATAACCAAATTCAGATTTGTTGATTCTAAAGTTTCTTTTCGAGTTAAATAAATAGAGTGAGCAAGTCCGGCAACATCCTTTAAATGATTATAAAGCGAAATATCAGTTTCGGAACTACCTGTAAAATCCGGTACGCACCACATATATTTTTCAAATATTATAAGCAGAAGATTTATTAGACTCTCAAAGTCTTGGTCACTTTCATAAATATCGAGGACATATTCAAGGTCTTCAAGAAATAAAGTCCAATCAGATTCTTTATATGCAAATTCTTTAAGTTCACTTTCTTTAGTTTCTGTTGGAATGATTACATCATAATCTTTTTTAGTCAAGAGCTTATGTTTATAATACTTTGGTTCAATTTGTTCATTGGATAAAAGTTTTATTTTACTAAATAATGATGCGAGATGTTTATGCTTCCACTGATCCTGATATGCCTCAACTTCTTCTTTATCAACTCTTTCACTTGCTGAAAGTCGGTCAGCTTGTTGAATTATTTTAGTTAAATTGTCTGCCGGACTTTTTTGATGATGATTTAATACAGCCTCCGCAAGATGATTAATATTATCTTTCCCAACTATTTTTTCAAAGCGATGTTGGAATCTGCCAGAGAGTATTAATTCTTTCCCAAGTTCCTGATGATATTTTTTATTTGGATTCCCGGTGCACCTCTGCTCAAACTTCCCAATATCATGAAACAGTGCACCTAGGATTAGTGTTTTTTCTTCAGCTGTCATATTGTATTCCCTGATTTTTACTTCAAAATTATTTTATTCTTTTTGTGCTTTCAACCTTCAAAACATTTCGGAAATGTTTTTATTTACTTTTATCCCTCAAAGAACTAATGACCAATGTCTAATGATCATTTATCACTTCAGCCATTCCGAAACCCATTGAGTTTTTTTCTCCGAAACCGCACTCGTATCCGACTTTTATTAAATCAACATTGCCGCTTAAACTGAATGGCGCATTTAATCCTATCACGTCTATCGGGAATTTTCCGTGCTGGTTTATTGTAATTTTTTTTGTTATGCGCTTTGTTCTATTTAAATAATCCTTATCCCAGCTCAAAAACACATTCTCTATAATCTCCCGGTTATAAAGGGCACCGAATTTGTTCTGTAGATTTTTTGTCAGTACTCTGTTTATATCATCAATATCATCAGGTCTCAAAAAATATTGACTGATTTTACCATTGTGTTCCCGTGTAGTTGATAAAATCAATGGCGTCATCATTTTAAAGTTCATTTCATCATAAAAGTCGGGCGGAGGAATTATCTCAACCGAAATAATTTTAAACCTGATGGGGAAGTTTAGCTCAGTAAGGTCAATAGTTTGCTTTTCAAATGTTCCGATAACAAAATTTTTAATAAAATCATCAATTAAAGGCGAACTGATATATAAAAATGATTTTGGTTCGTCAAGCCTGATAGCATTTTGCAGGTAGGTGTATTTTTCAAAACGGAGAGCAAAAGTGAAAAGTTTATAAGTTTTTCCGTTAAGCTTATATCCAATATTATGTAAAAATGCGGAAAACTCTTTCGAGCCAAATTGCAGAAGCTTGTAAATTGCTGATGATAGGTGATAGTGATAATTAAAGGATATCAGATTACCTTCATCAGCTTTGAGCGTTAATAATAACCGCAAATGATCTCCCTCAATTAGCGGAATTTTAATCGAGACAAATATATGAAAATCTTCTTTTCTTTGATAGCAGCTTGTGATAATTAGCTTGAAATGTTAAAGTAATTCATATTCTTTTTTCCTTATTGTTCTGAACTTAATACCCCGTTCATCAAATAATTAAAGTAATTCAATCTTATTCTGCTTAAATTTGCTCGTTAAATTCAAACTTATCAAACATTGAAAGGTTAAGAAATGAAGTCATTTTTAAAATATTTTTCGTTCGTTCTTATTTCAATTTTAATAATAGGCTCCGCGTTTGCTCAATCACCCGAGCGCAAAGATGTTCCTGAGAAATATAAATGGAATCTTGCTGATATTTATCCGACCAAAGATGCCTGGCAGGCAGATGTTGATATGCTAAAAACTGAAGTTGATAAAATTTCGGATTATAAAGGAAAGCTTGGTCAAAGTGCTGACATTCTTTACAAAGCATTAAAAACTTCATCGGAACTTGTTAAAACTTTATCCAAAGCATGGACTTATGCCAGTAACCTCAGTAACGAAAATCTGAACATCTCGGAGAATCAGGCAATGATGCAGCAGATGAGTGCACTCGGGACAAAGTTCGGAGAGGTCGGGGCTTTCTTTGAGCCTGAAGTTCTTCAAATACCAAAAGAAAAAATTGATCAGTTCTTAAATGAAAAACCTGAGCTCGCTGCTGAGTTTGATATGTATATTGATAATATTCAGCGGCTTCGCCCGCACACATTAACAGAAGCTGAAGAAAAAATTTTAGCCAGCTTTGGACTGATCTCTGATGTTTATGGAGATGTTTACGATATTTTTACAAATGCAGAGAAACCCTTTCCAAAAGTAACTATTTCAACAGGTGAGGAAATTGAGCTTACTCCCGCTTCATACACACGATACCGCACACTTGAAAATCGTGATGATCGTGCAAAAGTCTTTGAAGCATTCTTTAATGATTATGGAAAATATAAAAATACTCTCGGCGCAAATTTCGGCGGAAAAGTAAAGAAGGATTGGGTTTATGCAAAGAACAGAAATTACGAATCTTCACTTCACGCAGCATTAAATTCCGATAACCTGCCGGTATCTGTTTACTCAACTTTAATTGAACAGGTAAACAACAATTTGCCTACTCTCCACCGTGCATTGGATTTAAAGAAAAGAATGCTTGGTCTTGATGAGCTTCGTTATTATGATTTGTACGTTCCACTCGTTCAAAAAGTTGATATGAGCTTCACTGTTGGACAGGGACAAAAAGTTTTGCTCGATGCTTTGAAACCTTTGGGGACAGAATATGTTTCAACACTCCAGAAAGCATTTACTGACAGGTGGATTGATTACATTCCAACTGTTGGTAAACGAAGCGGTGCATATTCAACCGGTGGTGCTTATGATGTACATCCATACATATTAATGAACTGGACAGATGATTACGAATCAGTTTCAACACTTGCACACGAACTCGGGCATACAATGCACAGTTATTTTTCAAACAAAACACAGCCGTTCTCAAAAGCGGATTATGCTACATTTGTTGCTGAGATCGCTTCAACAGTAAACGAAAACCTTCTTAATAATTACATGGTAAAAAATGCAAAGAGTGATGAAGAAAGATTATATCTATTGGGAAGTTATCTTGAACTCTTAAGAACAACAATTTTCCGCCAAACTTCTTTTGCAGAGTTTGAATGGGAAGTTCATAAAAAGGTTGAAGCCGGCGAACCGCTGACAGGTGAAGATATGAGTGCAATTTATTTTGATATTGTAAAACGATACTACGGACACGATAAAGGTCATTGCATTGTTGATGATTATGTTCAGTACGAATGGTCATATATTCCTCATTTTCTCGGATATAATTATTACGTATTTCAATATGCAACTTCCCTTATTTACGGGACGGCACTGGTTGAAAATATGAGTGAAAAAGGTCAGCCTGCTGTTGATGCTTATTACAATATTCTGAAAGGTGGCGGTTCAAAATATCCGACAGCATTAATTAAAGATGCAGGAATCGATCCGATGTCCCCTGAACCTGTTGCATTAACAATGCGAAAGATGAACAAGGTAATGGACCAGATGGAAGAGATTTTGAAGAAGATGGGCAAGTAATTTTTATCAGGGGGCACAATAATTTGTGCCCCCGTTTAATGTTCAAAAAAATTTTTCATCAGCTAAAATAAATCCAAACCACTCCGACAAGTAATATTAATAAAACTGAAAGAGCAAAGTCTCTCTTTTTCCAGGCTTTGTCTTCGCCTCCGCCTTCTATTGATATTGTATGAATCGTTAGTCCTTCAACTTTTTGAAATGCTGGTTGAGATGTAAGATAGCTAACAACAACAAGCACCAACGTACAAACTAAGAATAACAGAAAAGCGAAGTGTAAAAAATTAATATCCGCATATTGAAATAAGAAACCATTTAACGAATCTTTCATAAGTTCTAAAATCAATCTTAAAATTCCCAGGACAAATCCGGTAAGTAGCGCTGCAATTGCCCCTTGTGAGTTTACTCTTTTTGAAAGCACTCCAATTAAAAATATTGCCGCAATCGGTGGAGAGATGTACGCCTGAACGCTTTGCAGGTATTGGTAAATTTGTCCTGAAATTAATTTCATCATTGGAATCCACAATAATCCAAAAGCAACTAAAATTATCGTTGCTATTCTTCCGACAAGAACTAAAGTTTTTTCGGATGATTCGGAACGAAGCTTTTTATAAATGTCCCACGTAATTAAAGTTGAGCAGGAATTAAATACAGATGAAAGTGAACTCATCAACGCAGCGAGCAATCCGGCAACAACAACTCCTTTTAATCCGACAGGAAGCAAGGTTCCTATTAACGTAGGCAATGCGTGGTCAGGTGAATCAAGAGTAATATCTCCCTTCTGAGTCAAAGCATAGGCAATCACTCCGGGAATAACAAATAGAAATAATGGAAGAAGTTTCAGGTAGCCTGCGAAAATTGTTCCTCGTCTTGAATGATTAATATCTTTTCCTGATAATACTCTTTGAACAATGAACTGATCAGTGCACCAGTACCAAACGCCAAGAATAGGTGCACCAAATAAAATTCCTGTCCATGGAAAATTCGGATCGCTCATTGGTTTCCATAAGCTAAAAAATCCAGCACCGGCATTATTGTATAGTTCATCAACTCCACCAAGCTGAATTAGTCCAACAACAGTAACAGTAATAGCTCCAGCGATGAGAATAAACATTTGAACCATATCAGTATAAAGTACAGCGCGAAGTCCGCCAAGAACAGTATAAATTCCTGTTATGATTACAACTATTAACGCACCCGTCCAGAATTCAATTCCCATCAACGACTCAAAAACAATTCCGCCAGCCGCGATAGTTACTGAAATTTTTGTGAGTACATATCCGACAATTGAAATGATGGCAAGATACCAGCGGGCACCGGAGGAGTAACGTCTTTCTAAAAATTCCGGCATCGTAAATACTCCGCTTTTCAGATAGAACGGAACGAAAAGCCAACCAAGTATTAAAAGAATTAATGAGGCGAGAATTTCAAACTGTCCAACTGCAACACCGCTTGCAGCACCTGTTCCGGCTAAGCCAACAAGATGTTCACTTCCAATGTTTGAAGCAAATAGCGAAGCGCCAATTATAAACCACCCAACATTTCTGCCAGCAAGGAAATAATCTGATGAGTTTTCACTTTTTCTTTTTTCAGTAAATGAAGACCAGAATGCAACAAGAAAAACGATAATGAAATATGCTGCAATGATAATCCAATCTAAATATTCAAGCATATATTATTCCTTTAATTAATGTTTTACAGGGCAACCTTCGAGGTTACTCGATGTAAATAGAACTTTAACCTCGAAGGTTACTCGGCGCGAGGGATAAAACTAATTGCTGTTCCGCCACCAGGTGCAAGCTTAAGTTTAAGAGTATCTGTATTGTTGACTGTCTTATCTTCAATTTTATATGCTGTTGGATTCTTATCCCAGTGTGCATCGTCAGCATCTGAATAAAATGTTGCTATATATTCTTTCCCATCATCTAAAAAATTCAGAGAGATATCCATTACCCGTTCATTTTCATCTGTAATGCTTCCAAGGAACCATTTGTCAGTGTTTCTTTCTTTTCTTGCAATAGAAATAAAATCACCAATATCACCATTTAGAACAATGGAAGTATCCCAATCAACACCAACATCTCTAATGAATTGAAAAGCAGGATGACCATCGTAATTCTCTGGCAGATCCGCAGCCATTTGGAATGGCGAATAAATCACAACATAAAGAGCAAGCTGATGAGCAAGAGTTGTGTTCACCTGGTTTTCTTTTTTGTATTTATCAAATTTTATATCGAAAATTCCCGGAGTATAGTCAATTGGTCCCGCGAGCATTCTTGTGAAAGGAATTATTGTTAAATGTTCAGGGGGATTTCCACCATCGGGAGACCACGCATTAAACTCCTGTCCGCGTAATCCTTCGGCACTCATCATATTCGGATAAGTTCTTCTCAAACCGGTTTGCTTAATTCCTTCATGCACATCTATCATGATTTGATACTCTGCAGCTTTCTTCATCACTTTGGTAAAATGATTGATCATCCACTGACCGAAGTGATATTCTCCATCAGGAAGAATTTGACCAACATAGCCTGTTTTAACAGCATTAATGCCAAGACTTCTGCACAAAGCAAATGCAGTGTCCATTTGTTTTTCATAAGTCATAATTGCTGCAGAAGTTTCGTGATGCATAATAATATTTACTCCTTTTTCATTTGCATATCTTACAACTTCATTTAAATCATAATTGGGATAAGGAGTAACAAAATCAAAAATACCTTCACGGTCGTGAGTACCAAACCAATTTTCCCAGCCGGTGTTCCAGCCTTCTATGAGAACTGCACCAATATTATTTTTTGAAGCAAAGTCAATGTAACGTTTTGCATTCTTAGTCGTCGCACCATGCTTTCCACTCTTCATATCCCAGGTACTTTTACCAATATGCATTTCCCACCAAATTCCAACATACTTTGTTGGTTTTATCCACGATACATCTTCGATAATATTCGGTTCATTTAGATTAAGAATTGTTCTTGAGCTTATGAGATCACCAGCTTCATCACCGATCAGAATCAATCTCCATGGAGTTACAAAAGGAGTTTCTGTTTTTACTTTTATTCCTGAATCATTTCCTACAAGTTCACTTTGAAAGAGTAGATTTTCCTTATTTACTTTCAGTGTCATCTCAGAATAATTTAGAAGGTTAGCTTCGAGTATACTGATGTAAATTCCATCATCGCTCCTCAGTGTGACTGGAGAGCTTACAGCATTTTCAGGAATATAAGTTTGAGCAAGCGCTTCATGCCCTCTTTTAGATAATGCATCAATTTCTGAAAAGCGTGTTGTGTTGAAGAGATGTTCGTAAATATCCCAATCACCGGGAATCCACCAGCAGGTGTGGTCACCGGTTAATTTGAATTGAGTATTCTCATCTAATATCACTACATCGTTCATATTATCCTGAAATGGAAATTCAAACCTGAAACCAACCCCATCATCAAAAACCCTGAAGACAATAAAACATCTTCTGTCACTTTCTCCTTTTTCTTTCAGCTCAACTTTAAGTTCATTATAATTATTTCTGATGAATCGCTGTTCTCCCCAAACTGTTTCCCAGGTTTCGTCAAAAGAGGAAGTATATGAATTGATGATTTCTAAATTCTCTTTGAATGGAAGTGCGTTTTGAAAATCAAAACCAAAATAAGATGTATCAATTACTTTCTTTTTTGAATAATCAATTGAGTAACCTGCTTTTCCATCTTCTGATAAAAAGAAATTGATTTTTAATTTTCCATCGGGAGAAGTTGATTCAAGAGTTTCAATTTTACTTTCGCATTGAATAAATAAAAAACAGTGCGAGAATATTATAATTGTTAAAGCAAAATATTTCATCATATTTCTTAGTTTAATAATTTAAATCTTATTCTCAGAACTCCTTCATTGAAGTCTGTAGAAATTATCTTGAAACTTCCAATTTCCTTTGTGTGATTAACATGTAAACCGCTGCAGGGACAAGCATCATAATCACCGATTTTAATTACCCGCACTCTGTCTCCGGCATCTTCGGGAAGCCGGGAAAGATTAAACATTTTTAGTGCTTCATCTTTTTGATAAAACTCTTCAATTACACTTAAGTCCTGTTGAATAACTTCGTTTACTTTATCATTTAATAAATTGATTTCTTCCTCTGTTAGATTACGATTAAAGTGATAATCACATTTTGATTTTTTCTTTTCGATATGATTGCTGAATGATCTTCCGCAATTGAACATCCTCACCATGGTTTGATTAAGAATATGCTCTGCTGAATGCATTTGTGGATTGTATTGTTTGGTTGATTTTATACTTTGATTAATATTCTCATTCATAAGTAAAGATTCCGAATAGTTTTTCCTTTTATGTTAAAAATTTATATACTCGCAACTCAAATCAACAGCAAAAATACAAAAACATAACGGTATATATTTATGAAGAAGAACAAGTCAGCAATTTATTATTTTCTTTTCGGTGCTATAACTGTGTTAACAATATTGGTTGTTGTAGTGGTTATTTTTTCTAACAATAATATTGCAACCGCAAGCGAAACAGCAGATGAAAATTTTCCACAGGGCTACAGGATAGTATCACCTGAAATGCCCAAATATCTTGAATTTGCAGGTGAGAAAATTCCCACTGAAAACTTTGAAGTTTATGAGAGAATGGAACGAGAGTTTCTTTCCAATACTTATTGGCACTCGGCAACTATACTTGCAATAAAAAGAGCAAACAGATGGTTTCCTGTAATTGAACCTATATTAAAAAAGAATAATATCCCTGATGATTTTAAATATTTAGCTGTTGCAGAAAGCAATCTCGAAAATGTTATTTCTCCTGCTGGTGCTACAGGCTTCTGGCAATTTATGAAGCCTGCCGGTGAAAAGTACGGTCTTGAAATAAATTCACTGGTGGACGAAAGATATGATGTTGAAAAATCAGCCGAAGCAGCTTGTAAATATCTTCGTGATTCTTATGACATGTTTGGAAGCTGGATTGTAGCTGCTGCCTCTTATAATATGGGTCAGGATGGAATACAAATACAAACTGAGAGACAGAAAGCGAAAAATTATTTTAATCTTGTTCTGAATACAGAAACTTCAAGATTTGTTGCAAGGATAGTATCGTTAAAGTACATCCTTCAGAGCCCTGAAAAGTTCGGCTTTGATATTAAGGATGAAGAAAAATATAAACCACTTGAGTATAATGAAGTTAAGCTTGACAGTTCGGTCACCGACCTTGCTGACTATGCAAAAAGTCTGGGAGTAAATTATTTTATTCTTAAAATGTACAACCCGTGGTTGCGTGATAATTATTTAAGCAATAAAACTATGAAAACTTACACAATTAAAATCCCGAAGGAAGGAAGTATAGAAATTATTAAAGAATGAATAATCTTTATTCTTTAATAATGACTAATTAGAAATTACATCAACCGTGCCGCTAACTGTTCCGGGATGCAGCCAGAGAACTAATGATAATGTGTCTTCATAAAAACTGACTATCCAATCAGCAGTATTTGTTACACTCATGCTATCTATTGATTTACTAGGAATAAGAATCATATCTATTTTGCTTACCGGGTTTGCCGATCTGAATGAGCTTACATCCGCCCTCGCGAGCATTTTATTTAATACTTCAGGACTATCATCGTAACTGGCCGTTGAGCTGATGTTGATTTCTGAAAGTTTACTGAAAACATTTCCAAGAATACTCTTTGCCCGGGCGTCTTCTATATATGACAACATCGTGGTAAAATTAACAGGTGACTTAACCGGATAAGATTTGTAAACCGGCACGTAAAACTCATTGACTAGTGCTGAATCAGATTGAACAACATAAACAAATGCGTTATCAAGTGGTTTAAGTAAATCTACTCTTCCTTTATTATTAACATTGATTCCGTAAATAGCTGAAAGCTTTGCATCTCTGGCAAAATCAGCTTTTGCTTTATTAAGCACCTCTCCTATTTTTGATTTGGCAGTAATTACTGAATCACCGAATTCACTTATCAGCTCTTCAGGATTACACGCCCAAATAAAAATCATAAACAACATCAGAGGAACACTTATTTTTTTCAACTATTTTACCTTTCTTTTATAGGTTTATTTTGGTTCCCAGTCAACACCATCACAGGGGACATAATTTTCAGTTGGATGTTTATCATACTTAATACAAAGTACGGCTGAGCGATCAAAACTTTTGCAGCTTGAACAAAGTGTAGATTCTATAACTTTTTTATTGCGGTGTTCAAACCATCTGTAATTTACCATTGCAGGATGAATTATAATTACATAAACAGCAGCAATACTAACCATCCACCAGAGCTGGAAATCGATTTGAGATTTTAATATCCATAAAAAAGCAATCGTGATTGCAGTTCGAATTATTGTCCAAAAAACTATTTCTCCCAAATTTTAACTCTTTAATTAAATTGTTAAACTAAAATTGCTAAAATAATGCCAGTACGAAAAGCCAAAAATCAGTTAACTTAACAATGATTTGTGGGTTACTAATAAAGCAGGGAAGCTTGTAGTTTTTACATTAATGTATTAATATTAGCCTAAAGGAATTAAAAAGTTTGTGGAATTCCTTCTATCTAAATATTTATAATCAAAGGAGATAGAGTGAGCGCGGGTGGGTTCGAACCACCGACCCTCTGCTTAAAAGGCAGATGCTCTACCCCTGAGCTACGCGCCCTTAAAAAAAAGGAATGCAAATATAGCAACGCTGTATATCTAATTCAAAATGAAAACTTCTATCACTTAACTTTTAATGACAAACAATATGGCCTCAATAAAAAATTCCAAAGTTCTGATTTGTGACGATGACGAAACCTTGTGTTATTTGCTAAAAGAACAACTTTTAGAAGAAGGTCTTGAGGTAGACATTGTCTATGATGGAAAATATGCGATCGAAGCTATTAAGCGATCAAACTATGATTTACTATTGTTAGATTTAAATATGAGGGAAGTATCCGGAGAAGAAGTTCTGAAATTCGTAAAAGACTACAATGCGTCATTGCAAATAATAATACTTTCTGCACAGGGAGAAATGAGAAAAGCTATTGATTGCATTAAAGCCGGTGCTTATGATTTCATAACCAAACCTTATGATTTTGATGACTTACTGTTGACAGTAAGCAGAGCTCTTGAACACAGAGAACTACTCGTGAAAACGGAAATTCTTACAAAGGAAATAAGCAAAAAAGGTTCTGAAAATATTATTGGTAATAGCGCCCAACTAAGAAGAGTTCTTAACCTTGCTAATAAAGCAGCAATATCTGATTCCAACATACTCATCGAAGGAGAAACCGGGACTGGTAAAGAACTTTTAGCAGAGTACATCCACAAACATTCAGCAAGAAAAGACAAACCTTTTGTTGTTATAAACTGTGCTTCTTTGCCTGATCAACTTATTGAAAGTGAATTATTCGGACACGAAAGAGGTGCGTTCACCGATGCAAAAAACACAAAGCAGGGATTAGTTGAAATTGCACACGGAGGATCTTTATTCCTTGATGAAATCGGGGAACTCAGTCTTGCACTCCAACCAAAGTTATTAAGATTTTTAGAGAACGGTGAATACAGAAGAATTGGTGGTATTACAACTTTAACTTCTAATGTGCGTGTTATAGGAGCAACCAACCGAAACCTGCTTGAAGAAGCTGATAATAAAAATTTTAGAAAAGATTTGTTGTTCAGATTAAATGTCATTACTCTGACTATTCCTCCGTTAAGAGATAGAAAGGAAGACATTTTACTTCTTGCAAATCATTTTATAAAAGAGAAAACACCCATAAGATCTCCCAAACACCTTTCTCCCCTGGCTGAAGAGATGCTTTTAAGTTATTCGTTTAACGGAAATATCAGAGAGCTCGAACATATAATTGAAAGAGCACTTATCTTTGCTGAGGGTGACGTCATCCATCCGGAGGATCTTAATCTTCCACAGTCTTATCAGACTCAAACTAAAAAGTTTTCAGAGTTTGATGAAAGAGAGGAAATATTGAGTATGGAGGACCTGGAAAGATGGCATATTAAAAAAGTTCTGGATAGAAACCGTTGGGACAGAACACAAACAGCCAATCAACTTGGTATAAGCCCAAAAACACTTTACACCAAGATAAAAAAATATGAATTAAAGCCAGTCTAATTCTAAATGACTTCGAGTATATTTACTAAATATTCTCCGGAAGTACTTTTAGGCAATTTTTCTCCTCTTGCAATAACTGACGAAAAATTAAAAATAATCTGGTATAACAACAGCTTTAAGGAAATTTTCAAGCTTGCCAGGTTAAAAGGAAAATCTTTAAAAGAGCTATTCAGTTTTGCAGATTACACTGATGAGATTAAAGATTTTTACATAGAACAAACCTCTTATTCCTTACCAGCATTAAATAAACAAATTCAGATTACGCCTCTCTACGGCGATGAAAAAAAGAAAACAGTTAAGGGATATAAACTTGAAATTCTTCCTGTCTTTGAACAAACATCAAGCAGAAATGAAAATGAAATTTTAAGAAAACACTATGTTGATTTTCAGAATGAATTACAGGACATTCTGATGATGATGGTGAAGGAAAATTCTATCGATAATCTTTCTGAAGCTATTCTGTTGAAGTCAATAAAATCAGGCGATGGAGATTTTGGGTTAATTGTTTTTTTGAATGACTCACCGGGAACTAAATTCAAGTATTCAGATCCCAATGATATTATAACAAATAAATCTGAAGTTGAAAAAACGATACAGACTGATTTTAAATTCATCACTAAATGGCTTGAAATAAATAAACATTCACTCACGGCTTTAAATCAAAGTGATAACTTAGGTTACAATATTTGCTCAATCACAGGATGTCATTCAATATTAATTTCACCATGTTTTTTTGATAATAAGCTGATAGCAACCCTGCTAGTTGGAAAGACTAAGAGTAACTTCACGCTTGAGTCTATTTCACTTATTGAACAATTTGCAACAATGCTTGCCTTCGCTATAAGCAATATTACAACAAGGGAATTGAATACAGCACTTGAAAATCGTTTATTGCAAGCTCAAAAGCTTGAAACTATTGGAAAACTTTCAAGTGGTATGGCACACGATTTCGGAAATCTTCTCTCAAGTATTTTCGGAAGCGTTAACTTACTCAGGAAAAGAGTAGACCAAAGTGAATCTGTTCAGAAATTAATTGATAACATTGAAAACTGCTCTGTAAGAGCGAGAGATTTGACAAAGGGTTTACTTTCGTTCGGTAAGCCAACTCCCAAACGAAAAGAGTTGGTTAAACCACATCAATTGCTCGGCGAGATTATTAAAATTATCACACAAACTTTTCCTAAAACCATTTCTCTTAAAGAAGACATAGAAGAAAATTTATATGATCTTGTTGGTAACAGTACGGAAATTTATCAGGTGCTTCTCAACTTATGTGTGAATGCGAAAGAGGCAACTGAGGGCAAAGGAACAATTGGCATTTCAGCAAAAAATATAACTATAGATAATAAAAATCATTCTTACTTCCCTCTTTTGAGTCAAGGAAACTATGTGAGATTTTCGATTGAGGATAATGGTGTTGGTATTGAAGAGAAAAATTTAACAAAGATTTTTGATCCGTATTTCTCTACAAAGTCAAAGGATACAGGTTCCGGTTTAGGTTTGTATGTTAGTTACGGTATCATTAAAGCACACAAAGGTTTTATCGATGTGTCAAGCAAACCAGGGGTGGGAACTACTTTTGATGTTTATATTCCAGCATTCGAACTTCCAAAAGAAAAGAAACCGGAACCAACCGAGAAAATAATTTTACTTGCCGATGACGAACCAATGCTTGGTGATTTATTAGCTGAATTGCTTGAAATGAACGGCTATTCTGTAATAAAAGTGTCTTCAGGAAAAGAAGTTTTGAAATTGCTAACCGAAGAAATTAAAGTTGATCTGGCAATAATCGATTATAATATGCCTGAAATGTCAGGACTGGATACTATCGCAGAAATAAAAAAACTGAATTTGAATATCCCGATAATTTTATCCTCAGGAAGTATGTGGGTTGAAAACGAATTAGACTTATCGGAGTATAATATCAGCAGTCAGGTTCAAAAGCCGTATGAATTTGAAACGATGTTAGCTACCATACAGAAACTCATTTAGTTTCTCCTTCATCTACATTTACCATTTTTACACTTTTAAGATAGTCAGACAAAACCGGGTCTGTAATTGAGTTAAGTTTGTTTAAAATCTCTGTAATCTCTTTCACGGCAATATCAACAAAATTAATCCGGTTTAATATCGCTTCTTTAGAAATCACGTCCTTATTAAGTTCTCTTTTAATTGCTGCTGAAGAAAGGCTGAGAAGAGTCAGCGGTTGTTTTATTTTGTGATTTGCTGTTACTACTGTTGCAATATAAGTTGCCCGTTTTTCAATATCCAGAAGTAATTTGTTTGCTTCTGATAATTTCAGTGCTGACTTAACACGTGCAATCAATTCAACTCTGTTAAATGGTTTTTTAATATAATCAAATGCTCCTGCTTCAAGCCCTTCTTTAGTATCTTCTGCACCTGCTTTTGCAGTAACCAGAATGATAGGAATATGTTTCGTCCTCTGGTCGTTAACTAAAATTTTACAAACTTCAAAGCCTGTTATATCCGGCATCATGACATCAAGCAAAATCAAATCAGGTAAATGTGAATAAGCTTTCTCCAGTCCTGAATTTCCATCATAAGCCGTAATTACTTCATACCCTTCATTCTCCAGTCTGTCCTGCAAAATGAATACATTCTCAGGTAAGTCATCTATGACAAGAATTTTTTTCATATTTAGTTAGCCTTTAGCTGAGAGATAAGCTTATGAATCTTGAAGGATACTATGGCAGTATTCACAGGTTTTGGAATGTAATCAGAAAATCCTTGCTTCAGAACTATGTCTTTATCATTCTTCATTGCTTTTGCAGTAACAGCAAAGACAGGTATATCAGACCACTTTTTATTTGCTTTGATTTGTTTAATTGTCTGAAACCCATCCATTACCGGCATCATTATATCAAGAAGAATAAGATCGGGAGTTGTTTGTTCTAAAATTTCAAGACATTCTTTCCCGCTTTTTGTAAGAATAGTTTTACAATTACAGGATTGTACTATCTGGTCAAGCGTGTAAAGTGTATCGGGGTCATCGTCAACTATTAAAACTTCTGCACTGAAATTTTGGTTTATACTGACTTCATCATTTGAACTATCGTTTTCTTTTACTGATGAATTTGTAACGGTCTCGTTTTTGAATATAGTGGCAGATGCTGTTTCCTGCATCTCAATTCTGTCTCTGACAATTTTCAAAATATTAAGCGGGTGATCATTTGATTTTACAGCTATGCTTTCCACAATATTATTCAGAGATTTTCGTTCGTCTTCAGATAGTTCTTTAGCAGTGCTAATAATTATTGGAATATGTTTTGTCTTTGGATTTGACTTAAGCTTAGATGAAAGTGTTACCCCATCAACTTTAGACATCAATAGGTCAATTATGATGAGGTCTGGTTGAACTTCTGCTATTTTACTAAATGCAAATTCACTGTCTTTGATATATTCGATTCTTATGTCATCGGAGCTAAACTCATTTTTAAACTTTTCGAATTCTAGTTCATCATCATCAACAATAACAATTTTTTGAATTGGTTTGTTGGCAAGATTTTCAAGTTTGGAAAAAGCTGAAAGTAACTTTTCGGATGAAATTGGTTTCACAAAGTATTCAAAAGCACCAAGTTCATAACCAACATTCTTATCCCCGATAATTGAAACCATTATCACCGGAATATCCCTGGTTCTTTCTTCATCCTTCAATTCCCGCAGAACTGTCCAACCATCTTTTTCCGGCAGCATTACATCAAGTGTAATTGCAAAGGGTTGATGCTCAATTGCCATCTGCAATCCTTTTTTTCCATCTTCCGCAAAAAGTACTTCATAGCCTTTTGTTAACAAGTATTGACCAATAGTATATCTTACTTCTTCGTCATCATCTATTACAAGAATAGGATTTTTTCTGTTCTTTATAAGTGATCGAATATTAATTTTGTTCTGAAATTCGGTTGGTTTTGTCTCCACATATTTTAATGGAATAGTAAAGGTGAAAGTAGAACCTTCGTTCAGTTTACTTTTTACCGTAATACTGCCGCCAAGCAAATCGCATAATTTTTTTGAAATAGCCAATCCGAGACCTGTCCCACCATACTTTCTGGTAGTAGATCCATCAGCCTGTCGAAATTCATCAAATATTAATTTTTTATCTTCTTCTGAAATCCCAATTCCTGTATCGGTAACATCAAAGACAAGATTTTCATTTTGTGCTGAAATTCCAAGTGATATATTTCCTTCATCTGTGAACTTAACAGCATTACCAAGCAGATTTATTAAAACCTGAATTACTTTTCCGCGATCAGTGCTGATTAGTGTTCTGGTATCAATGTTTCTTTTAATTTGAAATCCAATTCCTTTTTTATTAACCAGCGGAGTAATGGAAGCAGAAACTTCGTCAATGATTTCATCCAGTATCACATCTTCATATCTGATTTCCATTTTTCCGGCTTCAATCTTGGAAAGATCAAGAATATCATTTATTAAATTCATAAGCCTCTTACCACTGCTCAAAACTACTTCAAGACGTTCTTTGTTTTTGGTTTCCAGATTTGCTTTCTCAAGAATTAATTCAGTCAACCCGAGAATTGAATTCATTGGAGTTCTAAGCTCATGAGACATACTCGCCAGAAATTGAGATTTTATCTGTGTAGATTCTTCAGCTTTTTCTTTCTGTCTTTCAAGTTCTTTTGCCTGCTCTTTAAGCTCATTATGTAACCGAACCAAAGTTTCATTCTGCTGTACTATATATGCATTTTGTTTCTGATAATCCTCATTCAGTTTTTTCAGTTCAGAAACAAAATTTTCCATTTGAACAAGTACCTTTGAATTAGTAAGACCAATTGCAAGTTGGTCCTTTATTTTCTCAAGGTAATCTATTACATCCTCATTAGGTTTAGTAATAGAATACAATTCAAGCAGCGCAGTAATTTTATTATTATAGATGATCGGAAGCAGAAGAAGATATTTAGCTTTTATTTCCATTAAACCGGAATTTATCACCGGTAATGATTCATCTGAATATATTTCAAGCTTTTCTTTAGTTTTCAGAACACGTTTATGAAGAGTGATCTCTCCTGATTTTTGATTCTCTCTAACATCAAAACCATAAGAGCTGATTAAAGAAATTTCATCATCATCAACACTATATAGTGCGCCAATAGTAAATCCACCGATATTAATAATTTTACTAAGTGCTGCGTCTGAGATTTCCTTAAGAGTTGGATTTTGATTAATCAGAGTAATAAATTCTGAATATTCAGTCTTTGTTCTTTCCTTTTTATCAAGCTCATCAAGCATTTTGTTAAATGCATCTCCAAGTTTGCCAATCTCATCTTTACTTTCAATCTTTATTCTATGTTTAAAGTTACCGGCATATGTTTGCTCTGTGGCTTTACTTAATTCAGAAATCTGCTTCCTCAACTTTTGAGTGAACACTGATGTAAATATCAGAGACAGAACAATTCCTGCAAGACCTGTAATTAAAAGTAAATTTCTTATTGTTGCTCTTAATTGACCTGTTTCTTCAAACGAAGTAAAAATTATAAAATAGAGATTGTTTTGATTGCTCTCGAAAAGTGTTGGTTTATAGACTGCTGCTATTATATCGGATGATTCTGTACCATCAGAATAGACTTCAAAGTTGTTCTTATCTTTTAAGTGTTCATTAGCTTTATTGATAAGATAAATAAATTTCTGGTTTTGTGAAGCGTTTGAGAAATCTGTTGGAATTCCATTCCAAATGATTGCCACCTCCGAGTTTATTTTCTGAGCCAGTTCATTAAGCAATGCAGAAGTTATAATTCTTCCAAAATAAAAACTCTGTTCATCATCTCCTTTTACTTCCTGTATGAGAGCATATGGATTATAGTTTAAAAACTCCTCCAAAGTAATTGCTCTGTCTGGCAGGAAAATATTTTTGTTAATAGTCATTTTGATAATATTCCCGGATGATTTATCAACCAGCAAAATAAAATCAATGTTACTGCTTTTCAGGTTGTTGGTTTTAAGAATGGTCTCAACTTCAGGTGAAGAGAGTTCTAAGAATTCGTCCTCACATTCAATAATCTTTGATCTTAAGGCATAAATAAAATTATTTGTAGCACTTACCAGCTGGCGGGATTGCTGGGAAATTAAAACATTATACATAACAGAATAAAAAGCGAATGCTGAACCGCCCAGAATGAGTGCAACTATTATAAAATTTATTAAAAGAATTCTTAAGCTGATCCTCATAATTCGGATCTCCGCCTAATTATAGCTTTGAAGGACTTTCCTGATCGTAATCAGTAGCTCGTCAAAGTCATAAGGTTTGCTGATAAAATCTGTGGCGCCCAATCTTGCAGATTCAATTGCGCTTTTTACGTCTGCGTATGCAGTTAATACTATTACTTTGGGGTGAGAGTTGTGATGATTTTTGATTTTCTGTAATAAGTCAAAACCATCTATTCCTGGCATCATTAAATCTAGGAGAAGAAGGTCCCCCTTCCAGTTTGTTAAAACTTTTGCAGCTTCTTCTCCATCAGATAAATAGCTGGTTTCATATCCTACCGCTTTTAATTCCTCCGAAAGAACGGTGCAAAGATTAATATCATCATCTACTATAAGAATTGATTCCATTGTTAAGGTGTTTCTTCATTACTGCCTTCGAACTGATAGTACTTAATCCGGTTTCTACCAGAATCCATTTCTCTTCTCAATACATTTTCCCACTGAGGATTTTCAAATCTTTCCTGAAGAGTTGGGATAAGTTCTGTCTTTAAGAGTATAACAAGTTCTTTCTTTCTTACTACGGTTTGATCGTAACCGGTTAAATATCTGATACCGAATACCCACCATGGAAGATCTTTTAGAAATGGAATTCCGTTTCGGGTTATTACTTCTTCATTCAGGAACAACCCACCTATTGCTGTCTCCTCTCCGTTGAGCATAATAACCTGTGTGGATGCAGTGGTTTTTCTAATTTCAGTAGTTAGCTCAGATGTTTGAAATGAACTTCTTTCAACAGCAACATTTAATAAAACATAATCTAATCCACCTTCTTTATGAATATATGGCGTAACGATTATAATGGTACCTGTTGGGAAAAATCTTTCAGTAGTATTTCCGGCAAAATCTCTTGTCCTAACTGAAAAGTCAGATCCGATTTGAATTTTTCCTTCGTTCCTGTCCCTAACAACTATACTTGGATTAGAAATAATTTCACCGATTCCATTCTCTTCGAAGAATTTAAATACGGCTGTAGCCTGTCCAAAAAAATCACCAATTCTAAAATCAGAAGTTACACCAAGTTTAAATTCAGGCTGAAGACCTTGCTGTTGCTGCTGTCCGCTTTCTTCACTTCTTTCAGTCTCGGTTCGCAGTACACCGGCTACATTTGTCTGTTCTCCGGATAATAAAAATCTCCAGTCAAAGCCAACTTTTCTTGCTTCCTGTACATCTATTTCGCAAAACACAGCGGATATTCTAACTTCTCTCTGAGTTACAGGTGCATATGTATCCGGAGTTTTTTCTACTTCATCACTTGTTTTAGATTTAACGATGATGACATCTTCCTTCATTTCATATTGCAGCCCGGCAAAGTTTACTATCATCAGCAATGCTTTGTCATAAGGCATATTTGAAACTTCTATGCCTATCGGATCTTTCCTTTGTACTGTCGAAACAATTTTTCTTCCCGAAACACTTTCGCTTACTTTGCTCAGCAATTCAATTGCCTGATCGAAGGGTAACGTTTCAGACATGGAAACTAATTCGTCCGGATTCTGATAAGTTTTAAATTGGCGTTCCCAGTACTGCTGCGGGAATGCAGCAAGGACGAATAAGAATGATAATACCAGATAAGAAATTATGTTTTTCATATTAGTTCTCTTAATTTTTACTTGTTTTTTCTAATTCTAAAGTTACTTTTTCGATAATTCCACCTTTATTCAGAATGAAACTGACAGTGTTATTATCATAATCAATCTTTGTTAAGTACCCTAAGTAAACTTGTTCTCCTTCCCAGACTAAATAAGTATTCCCTTTAGTATCTGCAACGAATGCACCTTCGGGAATTAAGGCAAGGAGTTTAGCTCCCTGGACATCAAGAAGGTTATCCACATTAGGTGGAATTTCATTTCTAATCAATGGATAGAAAGCATCATAAAGCGGGCCAGTGGCAAGATTATTTTCCTGCGATACAGCCGGTGCAAATCGGTTATCAGAAGAGTAATATATTTGAGCATTCATATCAAAACTAACAAGGAATAATGGAACTCCATCTTTATCAGTTCTGATAAGATTGCCAAGTTTAAGCTTGTTTATTTTTTTCAATTCTTTACTTTGCTCAATAGCATAAATCAAAGAATAAACTTCGTTAAAATAACCGCTGCCGGAAAGTTTATACTGATGAACAAAGAATTCTTTATCCTTTACCTGATCAAGATATTCTACATTCACCTGTGTGTATGGCGAAAAATTACCAACAATATTGTTTATGAAATTGAAGAACTTAATTGATGAAATGTTTTGAGGAATGTTAAATGTTCTGGCAGAGAGAATAGAATCCAGTTCTGCTGAACGCTTTTCAAGAGACTGATACCGCTTAATCAGTTCTTCAGGATCAAAAACATTTGCATTAAGCTCATTAAGCTTCTCTTGCCTCTCGTTTATTGCACCTCGCTGAAACATAAACAAGTAAATACCGCCAACAGCAAGTATGATTATCAGTAAGGCAACTAAACCGAGAGTGCTTCGTAGTTTCTTATTCATTTTGGTTCTGCTGCTTTGAAATGTTAAAATTTAGATTAAACTTATATGCACTTTTTTCCCTTAATTCCTCATACATCATGCTTTTTAGTAAAGCACCATCTATGGAATAAGCAAAATCTGTGAGTGTATTTCGGGTGAGTGAATATCCTTCAGTAACAACGGATTTTCCTTCTTCTTTAGTTAAAGTTGATATCCACAAATTGTTATTCTTACTACAAAAATCTGAAATATTAGCTAATGTATTTTTCCAGACACCAGCACCAGCGGATGCCGAATCCAGAATAGCCTGTGTTTGGTCGAAACTACTTATTTTCCCTTCGATAGCAGCAATCTTACTTAACATTTCCTGATTTTGTCTTAATAATATTGTCTTTTCTTCAATTTCCTTATCAAGCTCTGCCATCTTTTTGTTATTCTGTAAAACTTGTTGAGTAATCAGAAAAGCAGCAAGAAATAATAATGGAAGTATCGCGTAACTATGCCAGGAAAATTGAAATGCTTTTTGTTCTTCTTTTATGCTCTTTGGAAGAATATGAATTCCGTGATGTTCTTTATTCAGTTCATCAAAATAATCTGTAGCGATTGCTACCGGAACACTAAATGTTGAAAACTTTTCACGGGTTTCTTCATCAAGAGCAGAAAGATCAAAATCATCGAATTCAAGCCTGCTTACATTTGCTTCCGGGAAAGTTCCATAGAAGGATAAAATTAAATTTTCGGAATCATCTTCACCACAAACAACTATATTATCAAGAGAAGAGATACCGCCATTCTCCATTTCAAGAAGAATCTTAGAAAAATAAACATCATAAGTGTGAAGGTTTTGCGTTCCAATATCAAGAGTTGTTCCTATGTGTTTTAGTCTTCTTCCTTGTAAGAATATCAACTTGCTATATTCTTTTCCTATATATACAATCAAAGAATGATCATCAGGGAAGAATTTTTTCCTTTTTGCAACGTAGTAGGCTAAAGAAACATCAGCGCTTTTAATTGTTGGAATTTTAAAACTTCTTTTACCGCGCTGCTTGGCTAATGTATTAACAAGATTCACACATCCGATATCACCCACAACAAAGACGGATAGTAAGGCTTTGTCAGACAGCTCAATATAATCAAGACTGTCCTGGTCCACATTAATATTCTTGGTCTCAAGAATATCAGCGATAATTTCCTGTTTTAATTTAGCAGGTTTGGGCGCTCTTGCTCCTTCAAAAACATGATAATAAATAGCCGGTTCAGTTAAAGCGGGTATAAAATTATACTTGCTCAAATTAAATCCTCTAAGCGCTGCACTTATTTCAGTGATGCTTGAGGAATCGAGATCGCTTTTAATAGAAGCTGATTCTTCCAGACCTTCTACATCAAGCGCTTCACCCTCAATCCGAAAGCCGGATACATTTTCTTCCATTTGAGCAGCAGATTTAATGAGACTAACTGATGCTGTTTTAAGAACAGAAGGTTTTTTACCTTCGCTATCCTTTTCTATCACAGCGAGTTTAGTATCATTTCCTTCACAATAGATACATACTAGTTGTTTCATTTTGCAGACAATAATTGGTTTATTCTTGTTTTATTATTTGAATAGGTTATCGCTGTTTCTAACGATATCCTTTTCAGGTCGTAAAGACGCTTTAAATCCTGTTCCATTGTTATCATACCCAGTTGTCCACCTTGATTTATCATCATATAAATTTCTCCAAGGTTATTATTCTTTATGGCAGCTTTTACACTGGGCGTGACTATTAAAACTTCTTTTGCAAGTATTAGTTTACCGTCAAGACTTGGTACAAGCTTTTGTGAGACGACTGAAATAAGTACATCTGCAAGTCTGTTGCGAACTCTTTCTTGTTCAACAGGATTCACTTCTGCAACAATTCTTTCCAGCGATTCAGTAGCAGAAGAAGTATGAAGTGTTGAAAACACTTTATGTCCGGTATCTGTAACTTCTAACGCAGCCATTATAGTATCAGGATCTCTCATTTCACCTATTATTATAATATCAGGGTCTTGTCGTAATGATTGAACCACACCTTCTTTAAATGAGAGAACATCTCTTCCAACCTCTCTGTGTTTTATAAGACAAAAGTTTGAGGTATGAACATACTCAATTGGTGCGGCGATTATTATTACGTGAGCCGGATCAAATTTGTTATGATGATCAACTATTGAATCCAGGGTTGTAGATTTTCCTGAACCGGTTATACCTGTAATAAGTGTTAATCCGAATTTAATATAATTATGGCTGAGATATTTAATTGTGTTCTGATGAAATTCTAATGAAGCAAGCGGACGAATTGAGGTATTGATTGCTCTCATATTACAAGTTAAAGTATCAAGATCAAAGTATGCATCTGCTCTAAACCTTACATTAATTTTTCGTCTCTCATAGAAAAATGTATAGCTAAAATCTAAATTCCTGGTAGTAGCTATATATTTCTTTTGGTTAGAATTGAAAAGGTTTGCAATAATAAGTGCAGCTTCATCTTCAGTAAATTGTGGTAAGTCTTTTACTCTCTCAAGCTTTCCATGAATTCTCATCCATATATAACCTTCGTTTCCATGTCCTCCAATTTCTATATCAGACGCATCACGTTCAATCATTGAGGTTAGAACTTTGTTTACAAATTTCCTTAGAAGAACTTTATCCTCTTCCATCAACTTATTGCTGTTTTCAAGGATGTAACTGACCCTGTCAGGACCATAAAGTGAGTCAGGAATTGTAGAAACAAAATCTGATAGTATCTTTTTTTCGTCTGTAATTACCAAAGTATCACTTTCAACTTTATTTAATAATATTAACTACTTTAAGAACTCATAACATCTTTTATTCCAACAAAAATATCACTGTAAACAAATATTACATTAAATAATATGTAAAACCTACTACAATATATGAAATTGTAACTATTTGTAAAATATTTTAACTGAAAAATTAACTCAACCTGGTAAGTAAAACTTACCACCATTTTTTAAATAATTATTCTTCCATAGTTGAAGAAAGAACTTCTTCAATAGAAGTCAAACCCATCTTAACTTTTTCAAGACCAGCTTCTCTTAAACTAAGAGAGCCATCTTTCTTCGCCTGAATTCTTATAGCCTCCTCATCAACTTCTTCACCTGAGCGAACAATAATTTGTCTTACCTCTTTAGTAAAGTATAATGCTTCGTGAATCGCCATTCTACCTTTATATCCTGTTTGATTACATTCCTCACAACCAACTGCACGATACACATCAATATTTTTCCAATCGTCTATGTTTAATCCCGCCGCTTGCATCACTGCTTCATCAAGTGTTGTAACTTTCTTTTTACATTTTGTGCAAAGCTTGCGAATCAATCTTTGTGCCACTATCAGATTAATTGCATAAGCAATCAAAAAAGGTTCGATACCCATTTTATACAATCTTGCAACGGCACTTGGGGCGTCATTAGTATGTAATGTTGAAAATGTAAGGTGACCGGTATTGGCAAGTTTAATAGCAGTTTCTGCTGTTTCTTTATCTCTCATCTCACCAACTAAAACTATATCAGGATCGTGACGCAGGATTGATCTGATAGCCTGTTCAAAGTTCATTTTGTACCCAATCTTCAACTGTCTTGCACCTTCAATAACATATTCAACCGGGTCTTCCACTGTAAGAACATTTACTTCCGGATTAATTACCTGATACAATGCTGCAACGAGTGTTGTACTTTTTCCACTTCCGGTTGGTCCTGTAAGAATAACCATTCCCTGAGGTTGACTTATTGCTTTAACGAAATTCTGGCGGGCGATACCCATCAAGCCTAATTTATCGAGATCTCTTATTACTTTTCTGTCATCCAGAATTCTTATTACCACACTTTCAAATTTATTTTTAAGTTCAGTTCCAACCATTGGTAAAACTGAAACTCTGAATCTTATAACATAACCGTCAATCTCTCTTTGAATAAAACCATCCTGAGCCATCTCACGCTCGAATCTATCCATCCCTTTACCACGATCTTTAACTACTGCAATAACAGCTTCGGGAAGAGTATTTTCCTGAACATGCCATAGTCGCAACGCTCCGTCAATCCTCATACATATTTCTGTACGGTGACCACTACACGGTATAAAGTGAATATCACTGGCTCCCTTTCTCACTCCTTCAACTAATGCTCCTTCTACGAGATTAATCAGAGCACTCTTATTGATTTCTGCATCAAGTTCTTCTTCATCAAGATCAGCATCTTTGTCTTCAACAGGAATGAAACTTTCATCATCATCGGATATTGCTTTTAAGTAAACATTTTCCGGCGGAAGGATTTTTTCAACTAAAGTTTCATAGTCTCTCTTCTTGATAAAAATCACTTCATATCTTTGAGCATTCAGACCAAAGGCAACTTTAGGTATATTTCTATCGGTGGGATCTATGGCAGCAATAATCAGCTTATCTTTCTGACGCTCATCATACATAAAGGGAATAATTTTATGCCTGAGCATTATGTCCTTGAGTTCCTCTCCGGAATTTTCTATCATTTTCCGGATTGCATCTAATCTATCCGCAGGAATTTCGTAAGAATCAATATCCAATTCCCGAAAAGCATAAAGGATTGCTACCTCTCTGAATATTACATCGTGCTCGTAATTAAATTCATCAACAAGAATTTGAGCGAGATTGCGTCTTAACTTATTTCTGTCATTTAATTTTGCATTCAACGCTTTCTCTAAAGTAGCAGCATCAATTATCCCCTTTTTGTAAAGGAGGTAACCAATTTTATCAGTCATTTCCAAATTTGTTTCAATCACGTGCTCACCTGTTTCCTTTTATTTAACGCCTGGTGTCTTTGGTCTGACTGTAGCAGTTTCTGCTGATACTAAAGTTAATGCAATCATTATAACCATTATTATCATTGCAATAACAACTTGAATTAATTCTATTAAATTTTTTAATCTGTAAACCGTTTCACTTTCATAATAATTTGCAAGTTGCAGTGCAGTATTCTTTATCGTACCGGATTCTTCACCTGAGTGAATACGTGATAGTGCTGTATCTGTAAATACACCGGAGGCTTCAAATGCATCTGTAACACCAACACCCTTTTTCAGCATAAGTGGAATCGCCACAGATTTTATCCTTTCTTCAAAATAAGTATTGCCGGTAGCTTCTGCTGCTATTCTTATTGGTTCAATGCTTTCAGCAGAGCCATGATAAAGTGTGTAAAATACCCGGCAGAAAACTTCAATTAATGTTTTATGAATAAGTGAACCGAGCACGGGTAATTTTAATAAATATTGATCAAATAGTAATCTGCCCTTTTTTGTTCTGACAAATTGAAATAAGGCAATAGGCGGAATAAAAATAACACTTGCAATTAACCAGGGATGGGCTACCAAAAAATCACTCATTTTTAATGTAAAGGCAGTCATAGGCGGTAACTCAATTCCAAACCTGACAAACAGTTTTGCTGTTTCCGGAAAAATGTATCCAACGTAAAACAGAACAGCCAGGAAAAGTACAAAAAGAGTAACCATAGGTGTGATCAATGCGCTTCTTAAACTTTTTCTAAACTCCTGTCGTCTCTCAAGGAACTTTGCTGTTGCTTTATAAATTTCTGCCATGTTACCACTTTTTGAAGCAAGTCCTAACATATATGCAGTAAACTTTCCAAACACGTGCTGATATTTCAAAAATGTAGCTTCAGAATCTGCGCCTTTTCTTAAATCATTGCTTATTTCTTTTAACGTATTTTTCAGAGTTGCATTTTGAGTGTCATTAATAAGTAAAGTAAGTATTTCTCCATAAGCAAGCTTTTGTTCAAGAAGTTCAGCGCTGATCTTTACATAAGTAACAATCTCAGAATGCGGAGGTTTGGATTGAATATCAAATAACTTTTTGTTAATTGATAAGACTTTATATCCAAGTCTTGCTAAAGCGTCTTCAACCTCTTTCTTACTAAAAGCTTTTTGTTCCCCTCTGAGAGGTTTTTCTTTTCCCTTTCTGGCGCGATATAAATAGGTTGATTTTTTTTGAATGTCACTTAACTTCAACTGATTTTTTTCAGCGAGCTTTTGAATTTTCTTTTTCCCCTCTGCTGCAGTGTTGGCAGTAACAGTTCCTGTTATTGTCTGCCCGTTTAGTTTTTGTGCTGTAAATTTGAACTCAACCATTTTCCACTCTTATTTAATGACAATTTTGTTTCAATTCCTACGTCAAATTTGGTTCCGAAAATTTCTTTAGATTTTTGTTGTAATCGCAGGATTTAATTTTATTAATGATGTAAAAATTCATTTAAAAAAGTAAAGGCTGCAATATTTACTACTGCAGCCTTTCCAGAATTAACTTTTATATTGAGTTAATCGCTGATAGTTTTTACTCAACAATTAATTAATTACTGTAGTAATCTCAGTTGGTGTAACTGTTGTTTCAACTGTCCAGGTGTAACCTGTGGTTGTAAGTGGTGTTCCGGTTATTGTAACTTCCTGAGCCTGTACATCAGCTGTGTAAGTACCATTAGCTGTAGACTGCAGTGAAACTGGAATAGTCCATGCAACACCATTTGGTCCAGTACCATCAAATGTATTTGCACCACCGCCCATTGATCCAGGCTTTTTGTAATGCTGCTGTGCCATAGCACCGAGGTTAGTACAATCAGATACGATACCATCTTTAGTTGACTCTTCAGCGTTTGCGTTGAAAAGATTTATACCTACAACAACTGCGATACCTACTATGATAACGCCAAGAACGATTAAGAGAAGCTGTTGCTGACCCATTTTTTACTCCTTGTATTTGTTAGTGTTTAGTTAGTTATGTGTTAAAGTGATTTATGAATTAGTTAATTACGATTGTATAAAATTCACTTGGTGTTACTACTGTCTCAACTTTTATTGAATCATTTCCTGTTACTACCTCACTTCCTGTGCCAGTTATTCTTACTTCCTGAGCCTGCACATCTGCGGTAAAGGTACCATTAAAAGTTGCTACCATATGAGGAGATATTTGCCAATTTTCGAATGAATTTCCTCCACCACCAAGTTCCTGCGGCTTTTTGTAATATTGTATTGCCATAGCTGCTAAACTTGATGTTTGCTCAATCAATAAATCTCTCTTTTGTTCTATAGCATTACTTTTGAACAATTCAATAGAGACAGCAATAGCAATCGCTATAATTATAAGTGCCAATACTATCATCAAAAGTTGCTGCTGACCCACTGCTTAAAAATCCTTTTTAATTTTTTCTAAGTATGTCCGAAAAAATATGCCAAGCTTGTTTAAGACAACTTTCCTTCTAATTTTTAAGCAAAATTGACGATATTTATGACGCGGGTAAGATTTACAAGTAATTATTTCAAATAAGGTTGTTGTTGGCAGGACTTATACTTTGTTAAAAAAGGCAATGAAATATCAAGCGTTCATTTTGCCGTTAGAGAATTTGAACGCAAAATAACATATTGAAGTAAGTAAGTTTTCGGAAACTAATTCAAATCAAAAGCGAGTTTATCCTTCAATAATTTTTCTGTGTAATTATTACAATTATTTTATGTAATTATAACAAAGATGAGATGGAAAGGCTTTTATTTTATTTACAAGAAGAATTTCCTGTGGAAAATTTACTTTAATTTTTAAAACCGACAAACTCAGCGTTTCTAAATCTAAAGGGAAATTCTACTGAGAAGTATAAGTAAATTTTATTCAGTTCTCGATCTTTATATGTAATTCCCTTAACTGCTCTTCACTTACCGGGGAAGGACATTCATCCATTAACGACATAGCGCTTGCAGTTTTGGGGAATGCAATTGTATCTCTGATTGAATCAACATCTGCAAATAACATCACCATCCTGTCAAAACCGAAAGCAATTCCACCGTGCGGCGGCGCACCAAATTTAAATGCATTCATCAGGAATCCGAATTTCTGCTGGGCTTCTTCATCAGTTATTCCGAGAGCTTTAAACATTTTTGCCTGAAGTTCTGAGTTGTGAATTCTAATACTTCCGCCAGCAATTTCGTTTCCGTTCAGCACCAAATCATACGCCTGAGCTTTTATTCTTCCGGGATCTTTTTCCAACAAATCAACTTCATCCAGCTTTGGTGACGTAAATGGATGATGCATAGCATAAAATCTTTTTGTCTCTTCATCCCATTCAAATAATGGAAAATCCGTAACCCATATAAGTGATGGCGGAGTCTCTTTTTTTATAATCTCCAGTCTTTTGGCAAGTTCAAGTCTTAAAGAACCCATTTGATTGAGAGTCGATTTTGTTTCGCCGGCAAGTATAAGTATCAAATCAAGTGGTTTTGCTTCAAGCATTGATATAAGGTTTTTCTTTTCTTCTTCAGATAAAAACTTTGCGGTTGGCGAATCAATTCCATTCTCCTGAACCTTAAACCAGACCAGTCCTTTGGCTCCAAGTTTTTTTACAAAATCAGTTAATCCGTCAATCTGGTTTCTGCTGAAAGTTGCGCAACCCTGTGCAACTAATCCTGCAACAATACCCTTTTTATGGTTGATAGTTTCTTTAATTCCATCTTCCATTGTAATAGCTTCTTTAAAGACTTTGAACTCAGTTTGATTGAAAACCTGGTTTAAAGTATGTATTTGCATTCCAAATCTAAGATCGGGTTTATCACTTCCGTATTTCAATATTGCTTCTTCATAAGATAAACGATTAATCGGAATGGTTAAATCAATATTCCAAATTTCTTTAAATAGCAGTTTCATCAATCCTTCAACAATTGTAAAAATTTGTTCCTGAGTAATGAAAGACATTTCTACATCAATCTGTGTAAATTCCGGCTGGCGGTCTGCTCTTAAATCTTCATCCCGGAAACATTTTACAATCTGGAAATAACGATCAAATCCCGACACCATCAGAAGCTGCTTATATTGCTGCGGTGATTGCGGAAGTGCATAAAATTTTCCTTTATGAATTCTGCTTGGAACCAGATAATCCCGGGCACCTTCCGGAGTGCTTTTCATTAGTACTGGAGTTTCAACTTCAACAAAATTATTTTGGTCAAAATACTTTCGGACCAATTGATACATTCTATGCCGTAGCAGCAAAACTTTCTGCAAGGCAGGTCTTCGTAAATCGAGGTATCTGTATTTCAATCTTAAATCTTCAAAAGCATCTGTTTCATCTTTAATTGCGAATGGTGGTGTTTCGGCTTCATTTAGTATGATTAATTTATCAGCCAGCACATCAACTTCACCAGTTGGCATATCTTTATTTATGGCATCTTCAGGTCTTTTTCTCACAATACCTTCAACTGATATAACGAATTCGCTCCTTAATTTTTTTGCGAGTTCATAAGCATCTTTATTAGTATCCGGTTCTGAAGTTTGATCGCTTTGGGAAAAAACTACCTGAGTAATTCCATATCTATCTCTTAACCAGATGAAAATTAATCCACCGAGGTCTCTTCTTCTATCCACCCAGCCATTGAGAACCACTTTTTCTCCTACATTTTTCTCTCTGAGTTCTCCGCAGGTGTGTGTACGAATATTAAAAGTCATAAACAAATTTTCTCCATAATCGATTAATGAGAGCGAAAATTAATCATTACAAAAAGGGTAAACAAATAATAAGCGAGAAAAGCACAAGATGATTAATAAGCAAGAGTAACTGACTTCACTAAAAATTCATTTCTTCGTAAGTTTCAGTGATGAACACTGTCGAATTAATAAAGAATAAAAGAGATGGAAAATCGCTAAGTGCCGCAGAAATAAATTTTCTTATCCGGGAATACACAAAAGGGAAAATTCCTGATTACCAATTCTCTGCCCTGCTGATGGCTGTCCTTTTAAACGGGATGAATTCAGAAGAAACTTCTGCCCTTACAAATTCAATGCTGAACAGTGGAAAAATCATTGATCTTTCTTCAATTAAAGGTTACAAGGTTGATAAACATTCAACGGGTGGAGTTGGGGATAAAACATCATTAATCATCGCACCAATTGCTGCCGCTGCTGGAATTTATGTTCCAATGATTTCGGGAAGAGGATTAGGTCATACTGGTGGAACGCTTGATAAACTTGAGTCTATACCTGGCTTTAGAACAGATTTGAATCTCGCTAAAGCAATAAAAGTTCTGAAGAAGTGTAAGGCCGTACTAATCGGACAAACAAAAGAAATTGCACCGGCAGATAAAATGATTTATGCACTCAGGGATGTTACTGCAACCGTTGAATCAATTCCTCTTATTACTGCCAGCATCATGAGTAAAAAGCTTGCTGAAGGAATTAGCGGACTCGTACTTGATGTCAAAACAGGCAATGGTGCTTTTATGAAAAGTTATTCTGAATCAATTAATCTTGCCAATTCATTAATTAATACAGCTAAATCATTCAACAAAAATGTTATTGCTTTTATTACCGATATGAATCAGCCGCTTGGAAATTACATTGGTAACTGGCTGGAAGTTTATGAATCTATTCAGGTTCTTCAAGGAAAGATTAAAAATGATTTATATTACCTATCTATAAAACTTGCAGCTGCAATGATATATCTTGGTAAGAAAGCAAAAACTCTTAAAGAAGGCGAGAGTATTGCCAAAGAAAAAATTATCAACGGCGAAGCGTTTAGAAAGTTTTGGGAAATTGTGAAACTTCAGGGGGGTAATGTTTATTATATTCTGAATCCGGATATATACCCAAAATCAAAATTCATAAAGAAAATCCGATTTACACAAAGTGGATATTTGAATGCAATGAACACATATCAGATTGGTATGGCATCGCTTGAGCTTGGTGCAGGTCGAAGAACGAAAGAAGAAAAGATTGATCCAAAAGCAGGAATAATACTGTATAAAAAAACGGGAGATAAAGTTAAGAGCGGAGAAGTTTTCTGTGAACTTCACTCTGATTCAAAAATCAAAATTAAAGTTGCTGAACAAATAATGCTTGATTCACTAAAAATATCCCTGTCAAGACCAGTATTGCCAAAACTGATTAAAAAAATAATTAAATAGAAAAAAGTTTTCGTCAATAAAATTAATTAAAGGAGAAGTTTGCTATGTTATTCTTAATTGCTTTAATTGCTGCTATAGTTGCTTTCTTTGTTTATATAAATGCAAAGAAAAGATTCCAAAAATCCGAAGCCACATTTGCAATGTTTGGATTGTTAATTGCATTATTTATTGCATTACTACAATTTTTTACAGTCATTCCCGCTGGTCATACTGGTGTGATAGATTTTCTTGGTTATGTAAGTGATAACACTTTAAAGCCCGGAGTGAACATCGTTAACCCGATGGCTAATGTTGAAAAGCTGAGCATAAAAACTCAGGAACTGAAAGAAATGATGAATGTTCCTTCACAGGAAGGTCTTGGTGTTGAATTGGAAATCAGTTTATTATTCAGACTTAATTCTGAAAAAGCAAACGAAATTTATAAAACTGTCGGTCCTAATTATGTAGATATAATTCTGGTTCCACAATTTAGATCTGTGGTAAGAGGCGTTACTGCAAGATATGAAGCTAAAGCGTTATACACAGCTTCAAGAGAAAAACTCGCTGGAGAAATTGTTGAAGAATTGGAAAAACTTGTTGGTCCACGTGGAATTACAATTGAACAGGCACCGCTCAGACAAATAAAACTTCCTTCACGCCTGACTCAGTCCATTGAGGAGAAACTTCAGGCAGAACAAGAAAGTCAGAGAATGGCATTCATTCTGAAAAAGGAAGAACAGGAAGCAGACAGAAAGAGAATTGAAGCGAAAGGTATTGCAGATTTCCAGGAAATTGTTTCCAAGGGGATCAGTGAACAGCTTCTGAAGTGGAAAGGAATTGAAGCAACTGAAAAGCTTGCAAATTCTCAAAATTCTAAAGTTGTTATAATTGGTTCGGGGAAAGATGGTCTTCCAATAATACTGGGTTCAGATAAATAATCTGTGTTGTGGGCAGATAGTTTTGCTTTGCTATGCGGAAATTCTATTTGTATTTTTGAACTTATAAGTCAGAAAACGAAAAGAATTTAATGATAACCGGCATACATACCATCAATATTATCCTGCCAATCTTTTACTTTTGTACTCTGGCAGTTTATTTCTACGATTTTATTAAAGGGGAAAAGAAGTTAGTAAATATTAAAAGAGTTTTTTTATTTATTACTCTTTTCCTTCACTTAATTTACATTGTGCTTCGTACAATTGCTTTTGATCATCCGCCGATTACAAATGTATTTGAAATTTTTACCATACTTTCAATTACGATTGCTTTCTCATATTTTCTTGTTGAATTGGTTTCCGATATCCGCGGAACCGGACCTTTTATAATAATACTTTCGTTTCTTTTTCAGCTTATTTCATCGCTATTCATTCAGGATTTAACAGAAGTAAAAGATGTTCTGAGAAGCAATCTTCTTGGTATTCATGTAATAAGTGCGCTGCTTGGTTATTCCGGTTTTACTATTTCGGCAGTTTATGGTTTTCTTTATCTGATTTTGTATAAAGATATTAAACTCAACAAATTT
Organism: Ignavibacteriaceae bacterium; assembly: GCA_013388525.1. Next base: position 34,535 of record JACAFA010000227.1, read on the forward strand.
GGTTTGATATTCAATCGTCTGCCAAATCTTGAAGTTCTGGAAAGATTGAGTTTATACTCAGCTGTGATAGGATTCATTGCACTAACAATCGCAATTATAATTGGTGTAATCTGGTTACCGATAGCATTCCCTGACTTTTCATATCTTGATCCAAAACTAGTTGGAACTTTACTCGTATGGCTGCTTTATGCCATTGGTATAACGAGCAAGGTACTTGGCAAATGGCGAGGAAAAAAATTAGTTATTCTTTCAGTTTCTGGATTTATAGTTGCAATTCTTTCAACTATACTTTCAAACTTTTTAGCTCAGAGTTTTCATTCCTTCTATTAAGATTTATGAATTTACTGGCAATATCAATAAATCACAGAACTGCACCTGTTGAAGTCAGAGAAGCAGTTCATCTTAAAGATGACGAAATTCGTCCTTTCATTAATATTGCAAAAGAAAATCATATAAAAGAAGGATTGATTTTATCAACGTGCAACCGAACTGAAATATTTGGTATTCCCGCCAACAATGAATTATCACATGAAACATTTCAGAATCTTCTGCTGAATTTTAAACCATCTCAAATTATCAATGACCAGCACTTTCAGAAATTTGTTTCGAAGGATGCAATTCAGCACCTGTTTCGCGTTGCAACAGGAATTGATTCTCTACTTATCGGTGATAATCAGGTATTCAAGCAGGTTAAAGATTCTTTTCAGATAGCCGAAGAAACTCATTTTGCCGGATACGTTATGCACAGAATTTTTGATGCGGCAATCAGAACAGGTAAAAGAGCAATTTCCGAAACAGCAATAAGTGAAGGTGCTGTTACGGTTAGTTATGCTGCTGTGCAACTGACCGAAAAGATTTTTTCAAATCTTAGTAAGAAATCAGCACTCGTAATTGGTACCGGCGAAACAGGAGAGATTGCTGCAAAGCATCTTTCTGAAAGAAGCATCGGAGGTCTTGCTGTTACTAACCGAACTATTGACAAGGCTGAAAAGCTCGCACAAAAAATAAATGCAAAAGTAATTCCTTTTACAGATTATAAAGACTCGCTTTACAAATTTGATATTATCATAAGTGCAACTGCATCGCCAGAAATTTTAATTCACAGAGATGATATTAAAAAAGCGTTGAAAAAGAGGGGCAATAATCCAATGATCCTGATGGATATTGCTGTTCCAAGAGACATAGATCCTGAGACCAGGAAAATTGATTCTGTCTTTTATCACGATCTTGATTCACTTAACATAATCGTTGAACAAAATCTTGCAAAAAGAAAATCGGAAATACCGAAAGTTGAAAAAATAATAGAAGAAGAACTGGCAAATTTTTGGGAATGGTACAATTCACTTCAGGCAGCTCCAGCCATAAAGGATTTAAGAGATTTTTTTGAAGAAATAAGAAACGAAGAAGTCGAAAAAAATAAAAATAAATTCAGCGCAGATGACCAGGAAAAGCTGGATATAGTTACCAAAAGAATTATTAATAAAATTCTGCATCACCCGACAATTGAATTAAGGAAAGCAGATCAGGAATCCGGTTCAGTTGAAGCCACAACAAAAATCGGAATCATAAGAGATTTGTTTGGAATTAATTCCGACAAAAAATCAGAAAAGGAATAAAACAATATTTTGAAACAAAAAATTATAATCGGTTCAAGAGGAAGTGAGCTCGCACTCTGGCAGGCAAACTTTGTTAAGACTGAACTTCAGAAAAAAAATAAAAACATTTCAGTTGAAATAAAGATTATCAAAACCAAAGGTGATAAAATTCTGGATGTTGCTCTTTCAAAAATTGGTGACCGGAGTTTGTTTACAAAGGAATTAGAAATAGAACTTATAAATAAGAAAATTGATATTGCTGTTCACAGTCTTAAAGATTTGCAGACGGAAATTCCGGAAGGATTAAAGCTCGCCGCAGTTACCAAAAGACACAATGTTCAGGATGTTTTAATATCAAGGAAAAAAGGAATAACAATTTTTAATCTTCCTGAAAATGCCACAGTTGCAACAGGCTCTTTAAGAAGGAAATGTCAGCTTTTGCATATCAGACCTGACTTAAACATTGTGGATTTAAGAGGAAATGTTCCTTCTCGCATAAAAAAATTTTTAGAGTCCGACTGGAATGCAATAATTCTTGCAAGAGCAGGAGTTGAAAGATTGAAGCTTAACAAATATATCTCATCGATAATTAAAACTGATTTGATACTTCCTGCTGTTGGACAGGGTGCATTGGGAATTGAAACAAGAACTGACAATAAATTTGTAAACGAAATAGTAAAATCAATTCATCACGAAAAAACTTATAAGGCTGTTTTGGCTGAACGAGCTCTTTTAAAAGCTCTTGAAGGAGGCTGCCAGGTCCCGATTGGTGCTTTCGCAGAGGTAAAAACTAATGGACTAACTATAGATGCTCTGGTTGGTTCACTCGATGGAAGCATAACCTTTCGTAAAAAAATTCGCGGCAGCAGCAATAACCCAGAAAAACTTGGGAAGAAATTAGCTGATGATCTTTTGAAAGCGGGAGCTAAAATTATTCTTGATGAAATTTACCGATCAGCGAGGGTAAAGTGACAAATAAATTTTCTGCTTCCATAACAATTTTATTTTCTTTACTAATTGCAATGATAGTTATTTCATTATTCAGTGCCTGCAAATGCAGAGCCTGCGAAGAACAGGAAGATGGAACGGTTCCGCTGGAAGTATTATCGAAAGCTGATTCTTTCATTGTAAGTATTACAGGTAAAGAAATTTTTGATAAGTATATCACGGCAGATTTTGCAAGAACCAGATTTACTCCTCCTTATTTCGAAATGGCTTATAAATTTTTTATACCTGAAAAACCTTATGTGAATGCAATTATAAAATTTACTGTCGACTCAGTTGGAAATGTTTTAAAGAATCGTGACATAGTCGGAATTCCCCGATGCGAAAATTTTCCGGAAGAATGTAATTTTAACATTGACGAAAATGCTGCAAGAGAAATTGCAAAAGTCTATGAACTCAAAGAAGGAATCAGAGATTGGGACGCAGCTTTTCTCTGGGATTTTAAACTTCAACGATATGTATGGAGGATTTTATCAACTTTAACCGAGTATAATTACGAAGATAATTATAAAGCAACAGGACAGGAGATGGTGATTGATCCTAACACCGGGAAAGTACTTGCTTTGAATGATTGGAGAGTTAACTAAAAAGTTAAAATGCTAAAAGAAAAACGTGAAATAAAAAGAGAGAAGAAAAGAGAAAAAATTCTTGAGGCTGCCGCTGAGCTTTTCTCAACGAAGCATTATCACGAGGTGATGATGGATGATGTTGCTAAATTAATTTCAGTTGCAAAAGGAACGGTGTATAACTATTTCGCTTCAAAAGAAGAACTTTATTTCACGATTATGCATACTCAGATGGAACGTCTGCTTTCAATTTTAAAGCAAAATGTTGAATCGGAAAAAAACAGCATAGATTCACTGCGCGCTTTCGTTACAAATCTTTATTTGTTTATGATAATGCACAGGAAATTCTTCCTGATTTATCAGCGGGAGACTTTGAATAAGCAAAATACTTTTTGTGAAGGTCTTCTTGCACAGGAAAAACAAATGAAGCAGATGGTTTTACAAATTATTTCAAAAGGAGAAACAGAAGGAATTTTCAGAAAAGTTGATGAGGACTTTGCAATTAGTTTAATCTTCGGAAGCATTTACGGTGCTGTTCAAAGAGGAATTTTAAACAACACATCCGATGAATCAATTGCCAAAGAAAAAGAAGCTGTGTTCGATTTCATTCTTCACGGTCTTTATTCCGGTTTCAACAATATCAAAGAGCTTCCGCTAAAAGGAAAAACGATTGTGGTAACAAGAACAGTTGAACAATCACAGGAATCAGCTGCAGCTTTAACAAGTCTCGGTGCAAAAGTAATTACCGTTCCAACTCTTGAAATTGTCCCTCCATCAGACTGGAATAAATTCGATTCTGTTGTTTCCCATCCAGAGAGAATAGATTTTATAATTTTCACTTCTGTTCATTCGGTACAAATGTTCTCAAAAAGATGTAAAGAGATTGGTGCATTAATTAATTACAACAGAACAAAGGTTGTTGCTGTTGGAAATAAAACTTCTTCCTACTGCCACAAAAATAATATTAATGTCAACATTGTTCCCGAAAAGTTTAGTGCCGAAGGTGTGATTGAAGCACTTTCAAAATATAATCTGAAAAATAAAGTTATATTCATTCCACGTTCAGCAATTGGAAGAGATGAGCTTCCGCTGGGATTAAAAGAACTTGGTGCAATTATTAAATCGGTGCCAGTTTATAATGTATCAATACCTTCGGGAGAAAATATAAAACAGAATCTCAAGCAGCTGGATTCATCTGAAATTGATCTTTTTATTTTTACCAGTCCTTCGACCTTCGAAAATTTTTTACAGATCGCAAACATTAAAAATCCGTTTCAGTACTTCAGCAAATATGATATTGCAGCCATCGGACCCACAACAAAGGACGCAATTGAATCAAAAAAAGTTAAAGTAAAAATATTACCGGATGAATACACTATTAACGGATTGATTAACAAAATTATTGAATTCTATAGTAACCATAAGGAGAAAGTTTGAAACTGCAGAATGATTTATTCTTAAGAGCTTGTAAACGGCAAAAAGTTGATCGCACACCTGTCTGGATTATGCGGCAGGCTGGCAGATATCTTCCTGAATACAGAGCCGTACGTGAGAAGTATGATTTTTTAACAATGTGCAAAACACCGGAACTTGCAGCCGAAGTTACCATCCAACCGGTTGATATTATCGGAGTTGATGCTGCAATTATTTTTTCGGATATACTTGTAATTCCCGAAGCAATGGGAATGCATCTGGAAATGCATGAAGGTCGTGGGCCGGTTTTTCCTTCACCGATAAGAACTATAGAAGATTCCGCCAAACTAAGAAACATTGATCCCTTTGCCGACCTCAACTATGTTATGGAAACAATTAAGCAGGTTAAACAAGGTCTTAATGGCAAAGTGCCTGTGATTGGATTCAGCGGTGCACCGTGGACTCTTCTTACATATATGGTTGAAGGACAGGGTTCTAAAAGTTTTTCAAAAGTTAAGAAAATGATTTACAATAATCCTGAACTTGCTCATAAGCTTCTTGATAAAATTTCCGATGCAGTAGCCGCATACCTTAATGCACAGATTGAATCAGGTGCGGATGCAATTCAGATTTTTGATACGTGGGCAGGAATTTTAACACCGCGTGATTTTCTTATTTTTTCTCTGGCTTATGTAACAAAAATTATTTCTCAGATTAAACGTGATGGACAGCCAATAATTTATTTTCCAAAAGGTGTTCATTACAGAACCAGAAAAGTTGGTGACTGTGGCGCTGATGTGATTGGACTGGATTGGACGATGGATGTAAGTAAAACCCGCGATAAAATCGGAAAGAAATGTGCCATACAGGGAAATCTCGATCCCACAGTTTTATATGCAGAGAAAAATTTTATTCGCAGAGAAGTAAGAAAAGTTCTTGAAAATTACGGACCTGGTGAAGGTCATATATTTAATCTCGGTCACGGTATTTTACCTGACATAAATCCCGATAACGCAAAAGCGATGGTAGAGTTTGTTAAAGAAGAGAGCAGACATTATCATAATTAACAATGAACAATTTATAATTAACAATTAGAGTTATCGATGAGAAATGTAGAAAATCCAATAGTTAAAAAAAGCTTTTCCTTTGCTGTTCGAATTGTTAATTGCTATAAATATTTAGTTAAAAAAGATAAATACCTTCTCTCTTTATATAATCAATTACTTGATTCAGGGACATCTATCGGTGCAAATATTTCAGAATCACAGGCAGAAGCAAGTAAAGCTGATTTTAGGAATAAGTTGAGAATCAGTTTAAAAGAAGCTTATGAAACGGAGTTCTGGCTGAAATTATTTTACGAAACAGAAATTCTGGACAAGAAAGAATTTAATAGCCTATTAAAAGATTGTTTAGAATTAATAAGGCTGTTAACCTCCATTATTAAAAGCATTAAATTGAAAGCATAATTATTCATTGTTAATTTTTAATTGTTAATTTTTGGAACAGACATGTTTGAAGTAGATTTAAAAAAATTCAAAAAGTATGATAAACCAGGACCGCGGTACACAAGCTACCCGACGGCTCCACAGTTTAATGAGCAATTCACACACACAGATTTTGTTGATGAAATAGTAAAAACAAATTACGGAAAAAATCTTCCCGTCCTTTCTCTTTATTTTCACATACCCTACTGCGATACGCTCTGCTTTTTCTGCGGATGTAATATGCTCATCACACGAAACAGAGACAGAATAAGTGAATATATAAAGTATGTTCAGAAAGAAATTGATCTGATGCGAACATATCTGCTGCCAGATAGAAAAGTTGCACAACATCACTGGGGCGGCGGAACTCCAACTCATCTTAAACCGGAAGAAATTCATAAGCTGGCATCATATATTAACCAATCATTTGAGTTTAAATCTGACAGCGAGAATAGCTGTGAGATTGATCCGCGTGAATTAACAAAAGAACATCTCGATGCATTGAGAAATAATGGTTTTAACAGAATAAGTATGGGTGTGCAGGATTTCAATGAACAGGTTCAGAAAGCAGTAAACAGAATCCAGCCGGAAGATTTAACCCGCAAAGTTGTTAACTGGGTGAGAGAATTAAAATTTCACAGCATCAATCTTGATCTTATTTACGGACTTCCATTCCAAACGGTGAAATCATTTTCGAATACAATTGAAAAAATAATTGATATTTCTCCGGATAGAATTGCTTTGTTTAACTACGCTCACGTGCCGTGGATGAAAAAACATATGGCACTCATTCACGAAGAAGACTTACCGAAGCCCGAAGAGAAGCTTGAAATTTTGAAAATGAGTATTGAAAAACTTACCAGTGCAGGATATGAATTTATTGGAATGGATCACTTCGCAAAACCAGATGATGAATTATCAATTGCGATGAGAGAGAAAAAGCTTTATCGGAATTTTCAGGGATACAGCACAAATGCCGGCGCTGATCTTTATGCGTTTGGTGTTACGTCCATCAGTCAGCTAAAAAATATTTATGCACAGAATTTCAAGACAGAAAAAGAATACTATACTGCGCTTGATAACGAAACTATCCCGACAGCAAAAGGCTACAAGCTGAATGAAGACGATCATATCAGGCGAGAAGTTATTATGAGAATTATGTGTGACTTCGAGTTGAACTTCAGATCAATTGAAGAAAAATTTAATATCAATTTCAAAGAATACTTTAAGTGGGGATTGAGCAACCTGAGAGAATTTGAAGCAGATGAATTAATAGTAATGAACGAAGAAGGATTCAAAGTAAAAGATATGGGCAGACTTCTCATCCGGAATATCGCAATGAATTTTGATGGATATATAGAGAGAAAAGAAGATAAAGCTAAGTATTCGAGAACGGTTTAGATAATTACTATGTCTGGCTTAACTAACAGCTTCAGTAGTAATACCGCTTTGTAATTCGTTTGAACTATCTTTTCATAAAGTTACATTTACGTATTAAATAAATCCGGAAAATCAGTAATGATAAAAATTATATTCTCATTCACTTTATTCATCTTAATAATATTTGTTTATTCGTGTAAAACAGAAACGCTGGAAACGAAAGGTTCACCTGAATACCTTGAGGAAATAAAAAAATGGGATCAGCGAAGATCTGAGAGATTAAAAGCTGACGACGGCTGGCTGAATCTTGTTGGAAGAACCTGGCTGAAACCCGGCGAAAATAAATTTGGCTCAGCAAAGGATAATGATGTTGTGATTGAGTCAGATAAAGTTCCGGATTATATGGGAGTTTTTGTTTTTCAGGATTCCACAGTCCTGATGAAAGTCAACGATGGTGTAGAAGTTTTATTCGATGGCAAGCCTGTTAAAGAAATGGTAATGATCGGTGATCACAAAGAAGAAATGACAGTCTTCCAATACGGATCAATCAAATGGAATTTAATAGTACGCAATGAACTGTACGGTATTCGTTTCCGTGATCTTGAATCAGATTTGGTAAAAAATTTTTCAGGGATTGAGCGATTCCCGGTAAACGAAGACTGGAAAGTAACAGCAACATTTGAGGCTTATGATCCTCCCAAGAAAATTTCTGTTCCGAATGTACTTGGGCAAATTGATGAAGAACCATCTCCTGGAGCAATTGTGTTTACAAAAGATAATCAGACATACAGATTAGAAGCTGTTGATGCAGGTGAAAAGCTCTGGTTTATTTTCGCTGACGGAACAAGCGGAAAAGAAACGTACGGCGGTGGAAGATTTTTATATACAGATAAACCTGATTCAAACGGAAAAGTTATTGTGGATTTTAATAAAGCTTATAATCCACCTTGTGTACTTACAAAATTTGCGACCTGTCCTTTGCCGCCTAAAGAAAACTACATCAAGCTGAGAATTACTGCCGGTGAAAAAATGTGGGGTGGACATCACTAAGGGAATAAACTTTGCTTAAAAAGCTCAATTAATTGTCATTCCCATGAAGTTGGGAATCTATTCTCATTTTATTTGTTAAACAAAGATTGGATTCCCGTTTTCACGGGAATGACATTCTAATATCTACTTTTTATTTGCCGAACACAGAAATTAATCCATGTGCTAATGATTCCGGCGGACCAACAAGATGTTTTGAACCGCTGAAAACTTTTGCTTCCAATTTGAGTCCGGAATAATTTCTTTCCTGAAGTTGTGTTACCATTTTATCTGTCGGATCAAAATACTTTTCATCCGATTCTTCACTTCCGACAGAGATAAAAATATTTATTTGTTTGTCTGCAATTTTTTCTGATGAATTTTCTTCATAACTGAAGATTGAACTATTATCCCATAACAAAGAGGGGCTTCCAACAATATAACGATTAAAAATATCCGGTTGAGTGAATAGTGCATACAGAGCAAATAGTCCTCCTATTGAATAGCCATTAATAGTTCTTTCGTTTGGAATCGTTCTGTAATTTGAATCAATGTAAGGAATCAATTCATCTTTAATAAAGAGTAAAAAATTTTCGGCACCACCGGATTTAACAGGTCTGTAATCTCTTCTGCGTTTTTCACCTGCTGATTTATCAATTGAACCATAACCAATTCCAACGATAATCAGCTCGGGAATATTTTCACCAATTTGCAGATAGCGTGCAATGCTTGCCGCCATTCCGAATGCAATATCTCCATCAAGAACATAAAGCACCGGATATTTTTTATCACTTGTGTAATAACCATCCGGAACGCTTACAAGAATGTAAAAAGAATCGGACACGGCTTTCGAAACTATATGCTTTGTTGATGTATTATACAAAGAAGTCTGAGGAAAGATGGAATCACCTGACCATAAATAAAACAAAATAAAAACTGATACTTTGATTAAAGACTTCACTTGACTCTCCAAAAAATAAATTAACATTGAAATCGTGGTAAATATCACCTAAATTGAGTTACTAATCAAAACCACAAAAATGGAAACTATTACTACAAGCCATAATGAAATGATAATTTTTACACAATCATTTACAATTATGTCAAGGTTGATTATGTTTATTAGGGTATAAAAATTGATTCTTAAAGACTTTAAATTTTATTAAAGATTTTTCTTTGAAGGTGATTTATGATTAAAAATATAAACTTGATATTCCTTTTAGCAACTTGTCTCTGTTCAGGTCAAAGTTTTAACAGCCCATTAACAAATCCATTCAGTCTTACCAATGCTGGTGGTTTCAATAGTCCTGTTTTTGTTGATATTGATAATGATGGTGACCTTGACTGTTTCAGCGGACTTGGAATTGGGCAAACTGCTTATTATAAAAATAACGGGTCTGTTTCTTTTCCTTCTTTTGCTTCCTGGCAGTTAGCAAATATTTTCGGGATTTTTGATGCTGGTAATAATGCCAGACCCGCTTTTGCTGATATAGACTTTGATGGTGATTATGATCTTTATTTGGGAGAAGCTGGTTTCAGAATTCTGTTCCTCAGGAATACAAGTGCAACCACCCCAAACTTTAATTACATCAGTGACAATCCTGCGGGAATATCAGGATTAGGAAGCAATGTAGCTCCGGTATTTGTTGATATTGATGATGACAGTGACTTTGATTTATTTACAGGACAACTGGATGGCAATATACTATTCTTCAGAAATATCGGGTCTCGATTTAATCCTTCGTGGGCAAATTCTTTAACAAATCCCTATGGATTAAGTGATGTCGGTTCGAGATCCAAACCAGCGTTTTGTGATATTGATAAGGACGGCGATTACGATATTTTCATTGGCAACGAAACAGGAGACATAATTTTCTTCAGGAATACCGGGACAAAGACAAACGCCTCATTCGGGACTCCGCTCACAAATCCATTTGGTCTGTCTAACGTTGATAATAACTCAACTCCTTCATTTGCTGATATTGATAATGATGGCAAAGAAGATTTATTTGTCGGTGCAGGGAATGGGAATATATATTACTTTAAGAACACAACAGTCGTTAGTGTTGAAGAAGAACAAAACTCATCGTTTATCGAAGTTAAAGCATATCCGAATCCGGTTGCTAATACATTAAGCATCAGCAGCAGAAATATTAATCTGGCTAATGCTGAACTTTCTGTTTATTCAATCCTTGGAGAAAAACTTAATCTTGCTACAACAAGAAATGGTTCATCAGCAATTATTAATTTTTCCGACCTCGCTGCTGGTTTATATATTCTCGTTATAAAAAATGATGTTGTCAGCTATACAACAAAAATTATCAAAACTGGCAAAGGATTTTAGCCAGGCGAATTGTGAAATGGGTTTTGTTCAGGAAAGAAACTAATCGGTCTTTCCTATGATGAATGTGGTAACCATTGGTAATCCGTTTTCAATTTTTTCTTTTATTATATTTTCCCTGTAAGAAGAATACAGCTTGTCATCTTCAAAGAGATTTTTTATCACCGCCGGAAGCTTTTTAATTTTCGGTTCGTAAATTCCCAGTTTCTTTTCAATCAGGTAATCAACATTTCCCTGTTCCTGTTCCCAGATATAATCATTAACTACCGGTACCTTCTTAAGATTAAGTATTTCCATAATTGTAGATGCGCCGCACTTGGTTAGTACTACGTCCGAAATATTTATCAGGTCGTAAATAAAATCTACATATCCATAAATCTTCAGATGTTCTGTTTCATATTTTTTCTTAAGGTTCTCAGCACCTTTTTGCAAGATTTCATTTTTCCCGCAGACTATACCAATTTCATAATCCGGTTTTGATTTGAGCAATTCATCAAGAATTTTTTCACCTTTAGGAATACCATCACCGCCTCCAAGAACAAGCAATACTTTTTTTGAGGTATCATATCCATATTTCTTTTTGACAGATATAATTTCTTCGTTCGAAAGTTCTTTTGAAAATTTATCATCTATTACAAAAGGAAAACTTTTAACTTCATACCCTCTTTTCTTCTTTAGAACTTTAGCCTCCAGATCTTTACTGAAGACAATAAAGTTCTGATTCTTCACAAGGAACCACATCGGGTGAGGTGTAAATGGATCTGTAATTACAGTCAGAACCTGAATTTTGAGATTGTGTTTTTTAAGTATTCTGGTAATCGGAATAATGCAAAAGAAGTGGAAGATTACAATTTTATCCGGTTTTTCTTTTAGAATCGTTTCTTCAAGATAATTTTCCAGAAAAGGTGCAATAAGATGACAGGTTACTCTTGCAACCAGAGGAATTTTATTCACCGCATAAAGAAACTCAAAAAACCATTTGCCGGTATATTGAAGCATCCTGTAACCGTCTTCAATAATATATTTTAACCAGCGAGGAGTTTTTTCAAAACCATAAATTAATTTTGGTTCGGTTGAATCTGCAAAATACTTGTTCATATAATTAAAGATAGCTCTTGCCGGTGCCAGATGACCGCCGCCCGTCTTTAGATAAACAAACAAATATTTTTTCTTGGGATTCAACTATTCTACCTCAATACAGGATGAGATTCTTTTTCAAGATAACCATTTTTGAGTACCTGTTTAATTTTAAATGTGCCGAGCTTTCGGGCTTTCAAAAATCCATCCCACGCAGATTCTGCAAAAGTACCTCTGTTAAGTAAATCATACAGCCACTGATCTGTGTAATCAGGTTTTTCCTGTTTCATTGCCGCCTGAATTTCACGCAGCCATTTGCGGTTGAACTTTTCCTGTGAGCCGATTA
>JACAFA010000056.1 GCA_013388525.1 Ignavibacteriaceae bacterium
GTCTTAAGCAACAATAAATGTTTACATTTGATATATTAGTAAAGAGCTACTCCGAAGCTTAAATTATAACTAAATAAATACCTGTCTTCCGACAGGCGGGTTAGTTTTTTCAGGAGTTGAAAATGAAAAGGGCAATAGCTTGTTTACTTGTAATAAGTCTCGCTTTATTACTAAAATCCTGCAACACAACCGAACCGCCGCCGCCACCTCCAGATGGTGAAAAACCAACACTAGCACTTAAACTTGAAGACGTAAGCTGCACCGAAGCGTGGATAGAATTAACCACCACCAACCTCTCACTCCCGGCAACCATAACACTAAAAAAAGATAATGTAGGACAGACTATTAGTCTGTCAACCGCAGACACAATACTATATGTTGACTCTCTTCTGCCAAACCAGAGCTACAAGTATCAAGCATCCAGTATCCCACAAAGTGGCGGGCAGCAACAAGTATCCAGCAATGAGCTTAACGTAACAACAATGGACACAACAAGCCACGACTTTACTTTCCAGTCCTGGACTTTTGGCACTATAGGCAGCAGCACGCTATACGACGTTGTAATAATAAACGAAAACAATATCTGGGCTGTTGGAGAAATTAAGATTGCCGATACAAGCCAGAATGGTTACACAATGTATAACGCAGTGCATTGGGATGGAATTGAGTGGGCATTAAAGAGAATACCATATTTATTTCAGGGTGACTCATTTTACAGTCCGATATATGCAATCTTTGCTTTTAATGCTGACGATATATGGTTTGGAATTGGGAATCTAATTCATTGGGATGGAATCAAGTATTGGTCAATAGGAATCTCATCCGTTTTTCCTTCATTAGTAAAAAAAATTTGGGGAAGCAGCAGTAACAATTTATATGTTGTTGGAAATAACGGTACAATCGCTTGGTATAACGGCGTACAGTGGCGCCGCATAGAAAGCGGAACGGAATTGGATTTTCACGATATATATGGTGCAACAGATCCTAAAACCGGTGAACAGCAAATACTTGCTGTATGCTCAAGAAATCTACCGTTAGGTAAAGGCATATACAGAATCCAGGAAAACACCGTCGTTGAAATTTCGTCTGCTCCTATTCAATGGGAATTATATGCTGTATGGTTTATTCCAAACCGTCATTACTTTGTAATAGGGAATGGTATTTATGAAAAGAAATTTCTTACTGACTTTTTGTGGAAGGATAATGGATTTGATATTACACATTATGCTACAACAGGAATAAGAGGGAATGGCTTAAATGATGTCTTTATAGCCGGCGCTTTTGGTGAATTTCTTCACTTCAATGGTATTACCTGGAAAAGCTACATCAATGAATTAGGCTGGTTCAGCGGCAGTTATGGAGGAGTAGCAGTAAAAGACAATATGGTTATAACTGTCGGATATGAATCAGCGAAAGCAAAAATACTAATTGGAAAAAAATAATAAGAAAGGAGGAAAAACATTGAGTCCACCAGACAAAATAAAAAGCGAGTAGCGATGCGGCAACATCGCTACTCTGATGATGCAAATAATAAAGGTGGTGTGAATAATTCAGTGAATCATTCTGCCTTTTTATTTGCCTGCCAAACTTAA
>JACAFA010000019.1 GCA_013388525.1 Ignavibacteriaceae bacterium
GATTTGTTCGATTTGAATTTCCGAGACACTGTCTCGGAAATCTTATCTGATGGGTAAGCAATATAAAACAACCTCATTGATTCAAGGTTATCGACGGAAAAACCTCTCCCAAAGGTTTTTCTTAAATCTTTGGAAAGATTTTGAAGTAGTTGTTTACCATATTCAGCTTTTTCTGATCCTGATTGTTCATATTCAACAATTCTTCTCCCAATTTCCCAATAAGTTGCAGTGAGAATTGCATTGACCGCTCTGACAGAAGTTCTTCTTGCAGATTCCAGCAGAGATGAAATATCGCTGATAAGTAAATTATATTTTTTCTTTATTGCTGGTTTTACTTTTGGGGGCATATTTTATTTCAAGATTTAAAGAATGACATAATTCTAATTCTATTTTTATACTTCTAATGAATACTGTGTTATAGTAAAGTTCCACTAACAAAAATACTTAAAGGGAGTTGGGGAAGCAATTTATAGAATAGTCTAAGACATACAGCATAGAAATATATTTTGATTTTTAATATTTTAAGTCAAAAGAAATTTACTGGATATGAAAATGGATTTAAGAAAAAAACAGAACCTGGGCCTAATTGAGTCAGAATCCAGGTCAGAAGTAAAACAGCAGCTAAAAGCAGATGACTGGTTATGCATAGCGTGCAATAAGAAAATAACGGAAGACAAAGAGAGATTTTTTTACAATAACACTAGTGAGTTCCGATTCACAAATCCAAATGGTTATATATTCGACATAATAACATTCAGAACTGCAGACGGCTGTTGTGATGAAGGTGAGGCAACTTTGGATTTTACCTGGTTTAGTGGTCATTCGTGGTGTTTTGCACTGTGCACCCGTTGCAAACTTCACCTTGGATGGAAATATTCCGGTAAGTTTTCTTTTTATGGATTGATAAAAGCAAGACTTGTGAAAGGATCTGTGCTGTTTAATTAAATAAAAACTTCTGCAAATAACCTGGATAGTTTAATTCAATTGTCAAATACTTATAAGAAAATTGCTGTAATACAGAAAGAAAAATCTATATCTTTTCAACAGCTTTATTCTCAACCCAGCCGACTTTTCCATCTGCCAGTCTGATCTTTATCCATTCATCAAGACGGTCTTCAAGATTAACTTTTAATCCTTCGTGAATAACAAATGCATCCGTGCTTTGAGGATCAGGTGAGGTTTTAACGGTGATTGATTGCTCAATTACAACTCCGCTAATTAATGTTTGTTCTCTGTTTATCTTAACAATTAAAAGTGAGACGGTAATGAGAAGAATTACTAATGCTGCAAGTCCTGAAAAAAGTATCAGCTTCTGCTGAAAGACTGTCTTCGCAAAAAAATATATTACAACGAGAATGAGTAATAGAATAAAAAAGAAATATGCCAGGTAAGTCCATCCGTTTACTGAAAAAGATGCAAGTAAAGTTTCCCACCATTCAAAAAGAAAAAATGTTGGAAGCGGCTGGATTCTATCTACCGTACTCAGATTAGCAAACGCTAAATTATGTTTTACATCGTCATCAGTTGGAGATATCTTTAACGCACGTTCATAATTCAGTATTGCGTAACCAATTTTTCCGATACGGTAGTAAGCGTTGCCAAGATTAAAGTAAAGTGATGTTCCTTCATAGCCCTGACTTCTTAAATCCTCATAAATCTCAATAGCTTTATCAAACTCTCCGTTCCGATAGTAACTGCCAGCCTGCTGCATCTGTCCATCAATATTATCAGGAAGAATTGAACCGCAGAACAGAACAAGAAGAGTTATAAAGTGAAAAAATAAACTTCGCAAAAAAGCTAAACTGTTCTTATGCATTTCTTTTGTTCAAAATATTTTTTTCAAGATTAATAATTACATCTGCAATTTCATCATACATCTCCTGCATTGCTGCAGATTTTTCAGCACCAGGGGCAAACCGAACAAACTCACATTTTTCAGCACCAGCTTTAAGTGCAGCAATCAGTTCCTCTGTAATATTTCTTTTTCTTAATTCATCAGCGGCACGTTCGATAGTAAATTCTGATTTAGGTATATGGAGTTTATCTTCAAGATAGCCAAACAATGCAGTTGATAATTCTGTATAAAATTCTTTGTGATTCTGTGAATCCATTAATTTCTTGGCTGTCGTTAACCTGTTCTTTGCAATCTTCTGAGCTTTCTGATAGCGGAGAAGGACTACATTGCCGTGTATCTTATCATATCTTCTTTTCCATCCGATAATAACAAAACTAAGAACGAAAGGAACTGCTCCTGCAATCAGAAATCCTGTTGAGTTGATTAAATAATTTTCTTTCTTTCTGATATCGCTGAAATTTGTTTTAAGAAACCTGATGTCATCACCAAGCTGTCTGATATCTTCTTTGCCGACAATTTCCGTTGAAACCGTTTTGTCAGCAGGCTTAATGTCAATCTTAAATGCTTCTGACTTTAATGTAACATATTTTTTCTTTGAAGGATCAAAGTAAGAAAATTCAATCGGCGGAATTTCCCTCAGACCAACCACTCTCGGAACAAATAAATATTCGCCAGATTTACTGCCTGATACTTTCCCTTTTCTGTTCACCTGTTCATTTACTTTTGGTTCATATTTCTCAAAGCCGTTCGGAAGATTCACTTCGGGCATTTCAAGAAGTTTAATATTTCCTGTTCCTGAAATATTAATATTTAATGTCAGCGGCTCATTCGATTTTGTTTCAGTTTTATTCAAGCTTGCATCAAAAGAATATTCGCCAACTGCACCTTTGAAAGAATCGGGTTGACCTGCCGGCAAATTTTCAACTTCAACTTTAACAGTATTTGATTTAGCATTAAACTCATAAATCTCCGATTTTCCAAAAGGATCACCAAAAAAATCATCCCATATACTTTTACCGCTTCTCTGTTTCTGAATCTGAATCGGAACAGTCAGTTCGAATGGAGTAACTTCGAGCGAACCTGTTTGAGTCGGGAA
>JACAFA010000243.1 GCA_013388525.1 Ignavibacteriaceae bacterium
ACGCCGGCAGCAGTGGGAGCGAATGCAGATAGTTTAATCTTCACACACAACGCAAGCGGATCACCGACAGGATATTTAGTAGAAGGAACGGGAGTAACACCAAACTTTACGATAACACCTGTAAGTCTGAACTTCGGAAATGTATCGTTAGGATCGAGCGGAGTACTTCAGGCAACAGTTAACAACACAGGAACGAGTGATCTTATAATATCCGGAATAACCTCAACAGACGGACAGTTCACATTTATACCGAACGTATTCCCGATAACAATAACATCGGGAGGCAGCCAGATAATTGATGTAACGTTTACGCCGGCAGTAGTCGGAGCGAATGCAGATAGTTTAATCTTCACACACAACGCAAGCGGATCACCGACAGGATATTTAATTCAGGGAACCGGAATAGAAGCCATTGAATCAAGTATAAATATTATTAATCTTATAAATGTAATTACAAGTACCACTCTAGATACAACAATAATTATAAAAAATAATTCAACAACTCAACTACTCGTAATTGCTAATATTACCGGTTCATCAAATTGGAATATTTCTCCTGATACTGTTTCTATTGCTGCAGGTGCAAACTTTTTATATACACTTAGTTTTTCAGCTCCTGCAATTCCAGGTATTTATACAGGTACTTTAGAATTCAGTGCTACAGGAGTTCCTTCTAAAATTATTCAGTTGTCAGCAACAGTAGTATCTGATGCCGGAATTATTTTCAGCCAGGATTCGGTATACAGATTAGAAGATAATTCATACATGAATATCATGCAGCTGAAGAGTTTGACAGATTCACTGCATGCACTTCAGTTCAGATTACAAACAAATAAAGAACCTGATGATAATGTAATTCTGATTTTCCAGAACATACAAAAAGGTTCTGATGTAAGTGATCCGGATTGGGTATTGGTTTACAATATCATCAGAGGGCAGATTACACCAAATGGAGCTTCGAAAGATGAAATATTTGTCTTGCTTTATAATTTAAATCAGGGAGTAGGGCTGCCTCCAGGTGATTACACTGATCTTTTCAGAATAAATTACAGAGTGGCAGATTTACCGGCTTTACAGGATAGTATAAAATCGACAATCAGGATTACAAATGCTGAAGCAAGTACATATGAAGGAATACCGATTAACATAACACCATCCCGTGATAAACTAACAGTAATAGCAAAGAACAGGATATCCTGGCGAGGAGATGTAAATGTTGATGGATGTATTGATATACTTGATTTACTTATGGTAGTAGATCACATTGTAAGTCTCGATTCTTTAACTGGTATTGAATTTTTAAGAGCAGATATTGCTCCATGGTTACCAGGAACTCCAGATCCTTCACCTGATGGAATTGTCAACGTTCAGGAATTATCGCTTATTCAAAATATTATTTTAACTCAATTCTATCCCGATGGTACACCACTGGGACCTTGTGGTAATTTGCCTAAAGTTAATAATGATGAAGAGGCAAAGGTAACATTCTATATAAGTGATAAAGGTATTTCGGCTTACATAGATTCTAAAATTGGAATAAGAGGAGCGCAAATTGAATTTGCAAATGTGGACAATGAACCAATTGATATGATAATCAATACTGATCTCGGTCAGGGATTCTATTATTATGTAACGACAGATAAATTATTAAGAACTCTTCTATATGATCCGCTCGGTGCAAAATTTTTAGAACCTGGTGAGCGCATTATGGCTGAAATGCCTTTTACTCTTAACAATCCTGATGCAGTTACTCTGGATAAACTTATTATTGTAGATGTTGATCGTCAAAAACTTACAAAGATAAATTATGAAATAATTTTTGGAAGTCCTGAATTGCCGGTTGAATATATGCTTTTCCAGAACTATCCGAATCCGTTCAATCCGAATACAACAATAGAGTTTACTTTACCTGAAGATGTCAGCAACGCAAAACTTTCAATTTACAATATGCTGGGTGAGAAAGTTGGTGAACTTGTCAATACTGCATTAACAGCTGGAAGGTATCAATACCAGTGGAATGCAATTAATTTTGCAACGGGAATTTACATTTACGAGCTGCGGACTGAAAAATTTGTATCGGTTAAAAAAATGATTCTGCTCAAATAAAATTTATCTTATTTACTTTGAAAGCCCCTATCAATAAATTTGTTAGGGGTTTTTTTATTCTGTATGAATTGTAAAAAGACATTTATTTCAATTGAAAATAATATGTAAGTTATATTAAATATTTTTTAATAATTAGTATCTGTTACTATACATAAATTGGAGTATTTAGATGAAAAAGATTTATATGCTGATGTTATCATTCTGCATTTTTAGTTCTGCAATTGCACAGATATCAGTCAATAAATATTCAAAGGCACTCGAAACAAAATTAATTGAAACTGCAGCCACTGATGAAATTTTAGTCTGGGTTTATTTTACTGATAAAGGCACGAACACCGAATTATATTTTAGTAATCCGAAGCTGGTTGTAAGTGAGAAATCGATTAAACGAAGGGAAAAAGTATTCAATAATTCTGCACCTCTGACAATTAGGGATTTACCTGTCAACTCCAATTATATATCAGAAGTTAAACTAAGAGGTCTAAAAACAAAATGGCCATCGAAATGGTTGAATGCAGTTAGTGGTACTGCAAACAAAATACAATTAGAGCAGATTGCTGCATTGCCATTTGTGAAAAAACTTGACATAGTATATAAACTGCGAAAAGGAAATCAACCGGAAATAGATCAAAATAGTACGACCGGGAATCAGTTTGAGTTGCAGCAACCTGATGGTGTAAATCTTTATGATTACGGTGCTTCATACACACAGCTTCAGCAAATAAATGTTCCTGCGGTTCACAATTTAGGATTTACAGGACAGGGAGTTACTATTTGTGTTATGGATGCTGGTTTCAACCGGCTTAGTCACGACGCTTTTCTTTTTATGAATATTATTGCTGCCTGGGATTTTGTAAACAATGATCCTAACGTCGGTAATGAAAACGATATGGGAGAAGGTTCACACGGAACAATGACTTTATCAACCATCGGTGGTTTTGCACCCGGTAATTTAATCGGTCCGGCATTTAACTCTTCTTACATACTGGCGAAAACCGAAAATACAGATAGCGAAACTCCTGTTGAAGAAAATAACTGGATAGCTGCTTTGGAGTGGGCTGATAGCATTGGAGTTGACGTAACGAGCACATCACTCTCATATTTGGATTATGATCCTCCTTACCCAAGTTACACCTGGGAGGATATGGATGGCAATACCACTGTAATAACCAATGGAGCTGATTATGCTGCTTTTATTGGAATTGTAGTTGTTAACTCTGCGGGTAATGCAGGTTATAATGCTTCTCACAACACTCTTGGAGCTCCTGCCGATGGTGATAGTGTAATTACAGCCGGTGCAGTAAATTCATCCGGTACAAGATCGTCATTTAGCAGTGTTGGACCAACGGTAGATGGAAGAATCAAACCGGATATTATGGCATTGGGTTCAGGTGATGTAGTTGCTTCTCCATCAAATGACCATAATTATACAACAGCAAGCGGAACCTCATTCAGTTGTCCACTATCTGCAGGAGTTGCGGCACTTATTTTAAGTTCAAATCCAAATCTCACTCCTATGCAGGTCAGGGACGCTATGAGGAACACGGCTTCAAAAAATACTAATCCGGATAATTTGTATGGTTGGGGAATACTGGATGCACTTGCAGCAATTAATTATT
Organism: Ignavibacteriaceae bacterium; assembly: GCA_013388525.1. The sequence continues at coordinate 3,726 of JACAFA010000243.1, forward strand.
TTCCGCCACCGCCAGCAACTTTTCAACTTTCAGTTAATATAGCTGATGGCTGGAATATGGTTTCAATTCCAGGTTTACATCCTGTAGATCAGAATGTAAATACATGGTGGCAGTACAGAGATCAGGGAGCTAACGTTTTCAGATTTGATAATGGTTATATAACAGATACTACAGCAACACCTGGAACAGGTTATTGGATGAAACATTCGGGTCCCAGAACTTATAATACAGGTGAAGAGTGGCCCGCAGGAGGGATACAGGTTGTTAATGCGGATCCGATTCCTGTAAAAGCTGGTTGGAATTTAATAAGTGTGTACGAATGCCCGATTGATGCGGCTCTTTTAACAACCACTCCACCAGGAATTCAAAGTGGAGTAATTTACGGATATAGCAGTGGATACATAGTGGCTAACACTTTATACCCGGGTTATTCATATTGGTTTAAATCCACAAGTAATGGATGGTTGAATATTCCGCCTTGTAATTAGAGTTGAGCGAAAAAAATCGGATTTAGAATACACTCGATGAGAAGGCAGGATAATTCTTTGACACAGAATTAACTGAAATAAAATTCAAGTATCAACAATACACAGAATCAGCACAAGAAATTTGTCAGTATTAATACCAAAATAGTTCTTACTTACAATTTGTCAATTTGAATAAAATTTTTTTCACAAAAACAGGATAGTGATGTTAAAATTTATTTTAATATTATTCGTTTATACAATACAGTTTTACATACCAGCTTTGGCGCAATCAACTGAGTCTTTAGTTTCAACAAAATCTGGTACTGATAGCGGGTTAATATTTGAGAAGGAAACCGACAACAGATTAGACGACAGTTCGTACACAGAAATTATCCAATTATTAAATCTGACTAAAAAAGCTCAGGCTGTTCAGTTTAGGATATTAATAAATAAAGCAGCCGATGATAGCACGATTTTAATTTTCAAAGATCTTCAGAAGGGAAATGATTTGAAAGATCCAGCCTGGCAGCTTACTTACAATCTGAAAAAGGGACCAGTTTCTAATAATGGTGCATCAAAAGATGAAATTTATGTTGTACTTTATAATGTAAATCAAAATAGTGGATTATTACCCGGTGATTACAAAAACCTATTTACAGTAACCTATCAAGTGCCTGCAATTCCCCGATTAAAAAATAAGATTAAATCCTCTCTAAAGATTTCAAATGCGGAAGCAAGTACATTTGACGGGTTTGCAATAGATGTTAAACCTACGCGTGATGAGTTTAAGATTTTTATCAAGGCAAAGTAACTGCAGAAATGTTCGCTATGAACAGAAAAGTTATTCAGATAAAGAAAATGGTTTTGTTGAGTTCAGTAAAGATATCAGCGGGAGTTTTTTTAAGTGAAAAACAGAGGAGTTATTATGAACATTAATATAAAAACATTAACGCTTCTTACAATTTTATTTTTAACCGTAAATCTTGCATCTCAAAATACTGTCTTCAAGTCGGATGCATCCGAAGTTGTAATTAATTCTGATGAATCTTCGCTTCAATTACATCCGACTAAAGCAACTGTTGAAGTTAACGAACTTCATATGATTCCTGATTCCGGCAGATCAGGACATCCTATTTCAATTTCATTCACTATAAATAATACTGAACAGTTTGTCGGATTCCAGTTTGATATGATACTGCCATCTGTAATTACATTTATCCAGGACTCAATCTGGTTATATAGAAAAACCAATCACGTTGTTCTGGCTAATATGATTAATCAGCAAACACTGCGTATCCTTGCATATTCAATTTCCAATCAGCCTTTTATCGGAAACGATGGTGAAATTTTATCCGTAATGTTCAATTTAAATGGAATTGCCGGGACCTATAATGTGGGACTTAATAATGTTGTTATTTCTAATGCTGTTGGTGTAAATATTCTTACCGGATATTTTCCGGGCTATATAAAGATTATTGCACCTGATATTTCCGGAATAACGAATATAGATTTTGGCGAAACATCAGTTCTCGATACAATTTCATTCAATTATCAATTAAGTAATACAGGTAATGATACTTTATTTGTCAATGATTTCTCTTCATCAGAAATATATTTTTGGAATGATACGCCTCTTCCCAAGAGCATTCCACCCGGTGAAATCGGAATATTTACTTTGAAATTTCATAATATAATTAAAGGACAATATTCAGCTACTTTTACTATCAGAAGCAATGATCCTGATGAAGATCCATTTACTATTAATGCTGTTGCAACTTCTTTTGCACCAAATTATATGCTTATTCAAAATGCTGAAGTCTTTGTTGGCGACACTGTTACATTGAAAATTGATGTAAATAATTATGAGCAATTTTTTGAATTTCAGGTTGACATTAATTTCCCTGATAATCTCAGTTATGTACCGAATAGTTCATCACTAACCGGCAGGAAACAAGATCATTCATTATTTGAAGTTTTACTCACTCCGAATAAACTTCGGCTTTTTACTTTTTCATTAAACCACCTTCCATTTACCGGAAATTCCGGAACAGTTGTAACAATGAATTTTGTAGCTGGCAATGATACAGGTCATTTCCCACTCCAACTTAGTGGTGGAATTCTTTTCGACTCAACTTCACAAAATATAATCAGAGGAACTATTGATGGAGAAATTTATATTAAACCAATCCCCACTTTCCCATTAACAGTATCAATTGCTAATGGCTGGAATATTGTATCAATACCGGGGAAAAATCCGGTTGACCAGAATGTTAATACCTGGTGGCAGTATAGAGATATGACAACAGATGTATTTAAATATTCAGGTGGATATGTACCGGTTACTACTGTTACACCTGGAGTTGGTTACTGGATGAAACATTCCGGATCCAGAATTTATAACACAGGAGATGAATGGCCAGCAGGTGGAATACAGATTGTACCACACAATCCAATACCAGCAACAGCAGGATGGAACCTGATTGGTGGATATGAGCTAAGTGTTCTTTCTGCAAATGTTACTACTAATCCACCGGGATTACAGAACGGTTTAATTTATAAATATTCAAGCGGATATCAGATTGCAAACACTTTGGATCCCGGATATGGTTATTGGATCAAACTTTCAGGTGCGGGACAAATATTAATACCGGAAACACTTGCAAAAGAAACCAGGCTTTTAAAATATTTTCCGGATGACTGGGGCAGAATAGTAGTAAAAGACGCAAGTGGAATAAATTACACGTTGTATGCAGTAAAAGCAGAAGTAGATCTGAATCTCTATGACTTACCACCTGCACCACCGGCAGGAATGTTTGACATCAGATACGGAAGCGGAAGGATAGCAGAGGACATCAACAGTTCAGTGAAGACAATTGAGCTGAATGGAGTAACCTATCCGGTGACAGTAAGAGTAGAGGGAATGGATATCAGATTGATGGATGAAAC
>JACAFA010000081.1 GCA_013388525.1 Ignavibacteriaceae bacterium
CCAGGATTTAATGTAGCATCTGATCTGCCATAAACTATTATTCCACCGTTCTCAGTTATTTTTATGTAATCACCGTGAGTCCAGATTCCCACATATTTATCGAAGTATGCTTTACGATATTTTTCTCCTGTTTCATCATCCCAGAAATAAACCGGCATTGAAGGGAAAGGTTCAGAACAAACTAATTCTCCTTTTTCACCAATGACTGATTCACCCTTTTCATTAAAAGCTTCTACTTTCATTCCCAATCCTTTACATTGTATCTCTCCAGAATAAACTGGAAGAATTGAATTACCAAGCATAAAACATGAAATAATGTCCGTTCCACCAGATATAGATGAAAGTTGCAAATCAGATTTGACATTTTTGTAAACCCAATTAAATATTTCCTCAGGAAGAGGTGAACCAGTAGAAAGGATTGCTCTTAATGAACTGAGATTATACTTTTCCTTTGGGAAAAATTCATTCTTCTGAAATATTGAAAGATATTTTGGTGAAGTGCCGAACACGGTAATCTTATTCTCCTCAATTTTCTCCCAGAGAATTTCTGAATTAGGATAAACGGGATTTCCATCATACAAATACAATGTTGCTCCCACCTGAAGAGAACTAACCAGCCAATTCCACATCATCCAACCACAGGTTGTATAGTAAGTAATTACGTCTTCACTTTTAAGATCCGTGTGCAAAATATGTTCTTTATAATGCTGAAGCAAAGTTCCGCCAGCACCATGAACCATGCACTTTGGCAGTCCGGTTGTGCCTGAAGAATACATTATATAAACAGGATGATTAAACGACAATTGCTCAAACTCTAATTGATTCGATGTGTTAAGTAATAACTCATTAAATTTTAAATACTTAGTAATATGAATATTAGTTTTTTTCTTGTTTAATAGTTCACCACTTAATTGTTGATAAAAAGGTATCCAAACCACACTTTCAATTTCAGGAATCCGCTGGACTATTTCTTCAATCTTTTCTCTGCAGTCAATCTGTTTACCGTTGTATTGATACTCTTCTATCGCGAAAAGAATTTTTGGTTTGACCTGTCCAAACCGATCAATCACACCTTGAATACCAAAATCCGGGGAGCACGAAGTCCAAACTGCACCAAGACTTGTAGTTGCAAGCATCGCAATGATGGTTTCCGGAATATTCGTAACAAATCCAGCTACTCTGTCTCCCTTACTTACACCTAGTTGTTTGAGTCCTGCTTGAAAAGCTTCAACAAGTTCATAAAGTTCACTATAAGTCAACACCACATCGGGTTTGTCTTCTCTACTGCTGATTATAGCCGGGTGATCATCCCGTAATCTTAACAGATTTTCCGCAAAGTTTAGTTTTGTGCCTTCAAACCAGTTAGCGCCTGGCATAACTCTTTTATCAAGAATTATTTTATATGGTTTGGAGTGAAGTATTCCACTAAATTTCCAGATTGATTCCCAGAAGGTTTCGATTTCTGTTACAGACCAATTATGCAACTCAGAATAGTTTGAGAATGTCAGTCCATACTCTTTACGAAGAAATTCATAATACTTCGTAAAGTTTGAATTTCTAATTCGTTCTTCTGTTGGTATCCAAAGTGGCTTGGCTTTATTCATATAATAAAAAACTCACTTACAAGGTGAGTTATAATAAATTTAAAGTTAAAAAAACAATCAAATACTTTTTACAAACAGAGCTGCTTTCCACGCAAAATCCATATCATTATTTTGCAGAGCAGATTTGACTGATAGCTCGATATTTCTTTTTTTGTTTTGCTCAATTTCCAATGCGGCTTTCAACATGCATCTGTAATCTTTTAATCGTTGATATCTTAAAAATGCTTCAAACCCGAATTCATACTGATCAGGTTTTTCTGCTTTTATTTTTCTTATAAACTCTTCTACTTCACTATCTGAAGGAATAGATTCAGAATTCCCGAACTTTCCGAGATCATTAGCAGAATAAATTTCAGATTGTCTGATATGCAAAGGTATTTGATCGTAACCGATACATTTCCTGCC
>JACAFA010000198.1 GCA_013388525.1 Ignavibacteriaceae bacterium
CAGGTTTTAGAAAACATCTGGTCAATTGGTGGTGAGCGCGGATGGTATTATGCGGATTGGCTCTGGCACATTCGCGGATTTTTAGACAAGCTTGTTGGCGGTGTTGGTTTGCGAAGAGGCAGAACAAACAAAACAGAAATTCACACCGGCGATACACTTGATTTCTGGCGTGTGCTTGCCGCTGATAAAGAAAATAAAAGATTACTGCTTTATGCAGAAATGAAACTACCCGGCGAAGCGTGGCTTGAGTTTAAGATTGTTGAGAAAAACGGAAAAAGTTTTTTACAGCAAACAGCAACTTTTCGTCCCAAAGGATTACTTGGCAGAATGTATTGGTATTCTGTTTTACCGCTTCACTTTTTTGTATTTGATGGAATGGCGGAGAATGTTGCTAATTCAAGTATTCAATAATTGATCAGTAAGCCCTCATTATTCAGTTCATTCCATTAAAATCGGCGATTTTCTTGCTAAATCCATAAAATCCCGTAAATTTGTGGAGTGAGAATCCATAAATTCAGATGATTAAAAGATTATTCGATATAAAAAACTTAATAAAGCCCGAAAAGGTACTGGTTATCTATGGTCCAAGAAGGGCTGGGAAAACAACTCTTTTAAAAGACTTTTTATCACACACAGAATTAAAGTATAAATTAGATTCCGGTGATAACATCCGAACTCAGGAAATTTTTAATTCACAATCATTCAATGAGATTCTGCCTTATGCAGAAGGTTATAAGCTCATTGCAATAGATGAAGCACAGCAGATAAAAAACATCGGAATGGGATTAAAGATTCTGGTTGATAACCTGTCTGATTTAATTGTAGTTGCAACAGGTTCATCATCATTTGAACTTTCACAACAAGTCGGCGAACCACTTACAGGAAGAAAAAAAGTAATTACCCTCTTTCCGTTTTCTCAGCAGGAACTTCTTTCAGTTTATAATAAGTTTGAATTAAAAGAATACCTTGAGGAGTTTCTGATTTTTGGAAGCTATCCAGAAATAATTACAGCTAAAAGCAGAAACGAAAAAATTGAAGTGATAACTGAAATTGTAAATTCATATTTGCTAAAGGACATATTGTCTCTCGAAAAAATAAAAGGGATTAAACAAATATTAGATCTTCTTAAGTTGATTGCTTTTCAAATTGGCAAAGAAGTATCTCTCAATGAATTAGCATCGCAGGTTAAGCTTGATGTAAAAACTGTCGGCAAATATTTGGACTTGTTTGAAAAAACATTCATACTTTATAAGATAAGTTCTTTCAGCAGAAATCTGAGAAAAGAAATTACTACGAAATCGAAGTATTATTTTTACGACAATGGAATAAGGAATGGAGTTATACTTCAGTTTAACAAACTCTCTGACAGAAACGATTCGGGAGAATTATTTGAAAACTTTTTCGTAATGGAGCGATTGAAATATTTATCGAACAACTCGATCTACCGCAACTTATACTTTTGGCGCACTTATGACGGACAAGAGATTGACCTGATTGAAGAAGGAGAAGGAAAAATACTCGGACTCGAAATAAAATATTCACCAACAGCCAAACTGAAAAAAATAAAATCATTCACAAGCACATATACAAACTCAAGTGTTGAGCTTGTTAATAAAGAAAATTATCTGAATTACCTTCTTTAAATAAATAACTAAATCTAATAGCATCGTTGTTGTTTTACCATTTCTCTTTTTTTGTTTGATGGAATGGCGGAGAATGTTGTGAAGGTATAAAAGTTAAATATTATCAAAGGGACTTTTTATTTTTTAACTGATACAGGATTGATGTTAGAATTTATATGTTTTCCGGTCTTATCAAAAAACATTTCTAAGTTAAAATGATTTGGAATTTTTGTTTATCATTTCGTAATTTTGCCAAAAATAAATTTAACCCGTTAGTTAATTTATCCTAATACTTTCCTGAAGATTTAACGGAATTACCCTTTAAACAAGAATTATAAATAATTGAATATCCTTTGTCTTATCAGAGGTGAAGAATTTTATTGAACACCTTTACGTTGCTTGATTTTTTACAAACAGTCTAACTAAAAACAAATCATACTTTGGAAAGAAGTACAATAGATGGCAATACTTCTCAGAACAATAGTTAGGGGGCAAACATCGGAAGGTTATGATCAGGTTTCTATCTTTCTCCACGAAGCTGTTCGAAAGTCACCCGGTTTCATTCTGCACTGTTCGTATTCATCGGAAGAGGGTTGGGTTGTTTTAGAAGTATGGAATACTAAAGCGGAGAGTGATAAGTTTTTTTCAGAAAATGTTGCCCCCAATCTTCCGAAAGGTATCGTGCCTAAACGTTCATATCAAGAATTGCACAGTGTTGTTACACCGGGATTATTGATTATCTGGAATGTACATCTAATTTTTTTGTCTGGAACGCTTGTATTAAGACAACTAATAAAAAAACCCGCTTTACAGCACGGCAAACAACTATCTTCATTCTTTCGATACTGTGATGTAAAGTATAATAAAGATATTCAATTAGTCTAGTGCTTGCGTTTTACTAACGAAAATATTTTCGTCTGATAGTTTGAAATACGACAGTAGTTTTGTCAAATCGTTATTTGTAGAAACAATTAAGTAGAGTATTTATTTTCAACAATTATAAAGGAGGTTGTTCATGAAAAAATTAATTCTACTGTTGCTGGGCTGCGGGATGTTTACCAGCATACTTGCCCAAACTGAACCAGGGGAGCCATGTTGTAATGTTGTTGTATTGGATATCAAAAAAAATATTGTTGTTGCCCGTGACAATACCACCGGTCAGCTTTACCAGTTTAAAGCCGATGCTTTGGATATAAAAGCCATTAACCCGAATGATGCCGTAAACATATCATCAGGAAAGGTAACTTCCATTGGCGGCACGAAAAGAATGTATGCAACCATCAGGCCAGATTATGGTGAGCCTTGTTGTGCGATAGTAAGTATACAACCAGATTATGAAGAACCATGCTGTAATGTTGTATTAGTTAAAAATAATACCACGAATACAATTTTTTCTATTAGCGTGCCGAAGCAAATAGCTGCTACATTTAAAACCGGTCAGGGAGTTAGCATGGATGGAACCACCGGTATGGCCATTGTCCAATCTTCTTATGGCAATAGTAATGGTCAGTTGAACTCTTATGGATATTTTGCCTCTTCAGAAGAGGCAACATCGGGTGATGAAAATAAGACAGCGCAATGGGTTATAACCCCAGTTACAAATATGAAGGGAGTATTGGGAAGACTAAATACAAATTTTGGTGATGCCGAATGGTCATTGGATATAAGAAGTACAGAAGATAAGTTTTTGTCAATCCGCAGTCATCATAATAAGCAAACCCATCACGATTTGGCTCCGGGTCTTTATAATTTCAGACTCAATACGATTACCGTTAAAAATGTACCCATAGAAAAAGGGAAAGAGACAAGATTGAAAGTGGGTTATATCAATATTGTTTCAGAAGGAAGGTGGGAATTAAGAAGTGAAGATAAAGAGAAGTTTCAAACCTCAGGAGATAAACAAAAAAAATTGGTTTTGCCCGTTGGCAATTACCATTTGAAGCTGGGAGAACAATTATTCCCTATAAAAATAAATGATGGGGAAACGATTGAGATGTAATTTTCTTAGTGTTGAGTTGCTATTAAAATTATCTTCAAGATCTTTTGTATTTTATACAACGTTGAAGTGACCCGGAAAAACTGACAGAGAAATATTTCTCTGTACGTTAATTGTTAAAAATTTTTTTATTAATTTTTTAAGGGATAACGTTTATTTTGAAGTTATTACGTAACAAATATAGTTTTTAAAATCAGATATACGCAATATTGCTTAAAGAATTATGTTAGCGGTCATTGTAGGACGACACATAAAGCAAGATAGAAATGGACATTCAAGAACAAATAAAAAATTACATTTCTTCACAACCTGACGCAAAACGTTCAGACATTGAAACTTTGCACAAACGGATACTAAAAATATTTCCAAAATGTAAATTATGGTTTTTAGACGGAAAGGACGATAAAGGAAAAGTTGTTTCCAACCCTAACATTGGATATGGACTTCAAACAATAAAATATGCTGACGGTAAGACCAAAGAGTTTTATCAAATTGGAATTAGTGCAAACACGACAGGAATTTCAGTCTATATAATGGGCATTGACGACAAAAAGTATTTACCTGACACATATGGGAAGACAATTGGTAAGGCAAGTGTAACAGGTTATTGTATTAAGTTTAAAACATTAAAAGATATAAACGCTGATATCCTGGAAACAGCAATAAAAGATGGTATTAAACAAACAAACCAATGAGATAACCAATGGCAAAGAAAATTAATCTAAACGAAGAAGTAACTGACTTTTTGGACGAACTAAAACATCCATTCAGAAAGGAAATTGAACAATTAAGAATTTGCATTTTATCTGCAAACCCCGCTCTGACAGAAAGTATTAAATGGAATGGACCAAACTATTGCTTTGACAATGAAGACAGAATTACGATGAGTATCCAACCTCCAACAAAACAGGCTCGACTAATTTTTCATAGAGGTGCTAAAAAACAGACGCAACCCAAAGACAAATTAATAACGAATAAAAGTAAAATTTTGATTTGGAAAGAAAATGACCGAGCAATCGCAACTTTCAAAAGTTTACAAGACATCGAAGATAAAAAAACAGAATTGACAGAAATCGTGAATGAATGGTTACAAGCAACGAAATAAAACAACGAACCGCTAACACGGGTTTTGCGTCAGGCGGGCTGATGTGCAAACTTGGAGTTTTCTGCTCCTATTCAAGTTCAGTGCTGGTTGACAGTTTTGTGCTCCGAAACCCGCCCGAACGCAAAGCCCGAAACCGTTACCAGTAACCGTATGACAGACAACACAGCGACATATTACGTTTATGTTTACATAGACCCGAGAAACTTTGAAGAGTTCTATTATGGTAAAGGGACTGGTAGTAGAAAAAATGCTCATCTTACTGACGACAGCGACACAGAAAAAGCCAAACGAATTAAAGCAATAAAAAAAGAAGGACTTGAGCCAATTATAAAAGTTATTGCCAAAGGACTAACAGAAAAAGAAGCGTTTTTAGTTGAGAAAACTTTAATCTGGAAACTGGGCAGAAACTTAACTAATCTATCATCTGGACACTTTGCTGACAAATTCAGACCGCACGACACTTTTCATCAAGACCTTTCCGGTTTTGACTTCAACAACGGACTATATTATGTGAATGTTGGAGAAGGACCTCACAGATGTTGGGCTGACTGTAAAGAGTTTGGCTTTTTATCGGCTGGACAAGATAAAAAATGGAGTGACCCAATAAGGACTTTAGAACCAGGTGATATTGTTGTTGCTTACTTGAAAAATTATGGTTACGTTGGTATCGGACGTGTGACAGAAAAAGCAGTTAGAGTTAATGACTTTAAAATTGATGGTAAGTCATTGCGACAGTTAAAACTTAAAGAACCGAATATTTTTGACAACTGTGACAATGATAAATCTGAGTTTCTTGTAAAAATTGATTGGTTAAAATCCGTTGACAGTAAACAAGCAAAATGGAAAAGCAAATCAGGACTATTTACAAGCCAACTTATAAAGGCTTCTTTACAAGGACAACTCACGACAAGACAATTTTTAGAAACTGAATTTAATATCAAATTCAAAGACTTATTATTGACTGAATGACAACGAACGAAAGAATAACGGCTACTGGTAACAGCGGTTTGGCGTAATGGCGGGTGACGTGCTTCATTGAAAGATTTGTGCTATATTTGATGTGTGTGCTTCGCATGAACATTTGTGGTAATAATCCGCCACTACGCCAAGCCGCAAACCGTTGTACATCATTAAAACACACATTATGAAATCAATTTTAACCAGTTTGATAATTGCACTACTAACAATTTCGTGTACATCGACAAAGAAAAATAATGCTTTAGTGGTTATAAATCAACCCGCCGAGTTTGAAACTCAAGAAGCAATTTGGTTGATATGGCCAGCTACCAATCATAAAGAAAGTGAATCTGTTGAAAAAGTTACCCTTTCGATTATAGAAGCTTTAATTGACGATATAGACATTGTAGTAACCTGCAAAAATAAAGAACTTCTTAAACAAGCGAGTGTAACTTTGAAAAACCGTTTCGGAAAACAGAAAAGACTGAAGCTTTTAGAAATACCATCTTTTGAAATCTGGACAAGAGATATGGGGCCTATATTTGTAGAAACCAATCAAAAGACATTTGCTATTGCAGACTTCAATTTTAATTCTTGGGGATATGCAGACACCTTGGACATTGACACCAAAACTGAAGAAATGTATGATGTTAGGGTTGCTAAACATTTTAAGTTGCCCGTGATTTCGAGTTCAATGATTAGTGAAGGTGGAAATAGAGAAGTCAATGGAAAAGGCACTTTGATAACTTCAGAGGTAGTCGAAAAAGGCAGAAATCCAAATATGAGCAAGTTACAAATGGAGGCCGAATACAAACGGCTGTTGGGAACAAAAAAAGTTATCTGGTTAAAACAAGGTTTGGTTGAAGACGACCATACCTTCCTCGGTCCAATTTCTACAAAAGACGGAACAAAAGCTTATACCGTAGTTACTACAAATGGTCACGTAGATGAATTTGTTCGTTTTGTAAATGATTCCACCATTCTTTTGGCACAAATAGACAGCACGGAATTGGATGACCCAATAGCCTTTGAAAACAACAAACGAATTGAGGAGAATTACCAAATATTATTCAAAGCTACTGACCAAGATGGTAAACCATTTACCATAATTAGAATACCACTTCCTGGAACAATTTATAATACAATGAACCCTGGCGATTATGTATATGACTACATTAAAACCCTTGATTATGAAAATGGAGTTAAGTTCCCTGATGGTGAAAGTGTAAAAGTTATGGCTGCGTTAAGCTATCTCAACTTCATCATTACCAACAAAGTAATTATTGGTCAAACCTGTTGGAGAGAAGGAATGCCCGAAGAGTTAAAATTAAAGGATGAAAAGGCTGCCCAAATATTGCAATCTGTTTTTCCCAACCGAAAGGTAATTATGATTGATGCCCTCGCTGTGAATTTGGGAGGTGGCGGAATTCATTGTATAAGTATGCAACAACCAGCGTTATCAAATAATTAGGTGTAAAATTGAAACAAAATAAACGATGTACAACAATGTATATAAAAAATAGGCGAAGCAGCAGTAAATGTCTGCTGGTTTGTACAGCGGAAAAGTCTTTTCGCGGTAAAACCTTAAAAGGAACTATGTTTTTAACTAAGTTGTTGGAAATAAAAGACACCGCAACTATTTTTTTAATTATCAATTTACTAAACATATAGTTAAACAAAAGGAGAACCTATGAAATTAAAATTGATTTTACCGTTAGTAATATTTTTTATAATTGTGGCTTTTACAGATAAGCCAAGTACCTGTACAAGGGTTGTTTATAACGGACCTAATGGGACAATTTTAACCGGACGAAGTATGGATTTCTCTTTACCCATCCCCGCAAATCTGTGGGCATTTCCAAGGGGAATAAAACGTTACGGCGAAGTCGGACCAAATTCAATTGAGTGGACATCTAAATATGGAAGCCTTATAGCCAGCTCCTGGGATATTGCAACCTCTGACGGCATTAACGAAAAAGGCCTTGTCGCAAATATGTTATGGCTTGTTGAGTCTACTTATCCGGAATTTGAAAAATCAGGAAATAAGAAAGGACTTTCAATTTCACTGTGGGCACAGTATGCGTTAGACAACTTTGCTACAGTGGCAGAAGCTGTTGACGCTCTCAGCAAAGAAGAGTTTGTGGTGGTTACAGATTACATTCCCGGAACCGACAAATACACCACCGTGCACCTCTCTTTATCAGATGCATCCGGAGATAATGCAATCCTTGAATACATTGATGGAAAACTGGTGATACATCATGATCCTTCTTACACTGTCATGACAAATGATCCAAAGTTTGAAGAGCAGTTAGCTATTCAACAATACTGGCAAAATATTCCAGGCAATGTATTTCTACCGGGTACTGTAAAAACTTCTGACAGGTTTGTCAGAGCAAATTATTACATTAACGCAATTCCTAAAACAGATGACCAGCAAATTTCAGTTGCAAGTGTTTTCAGCGTTGTGCGAAATGTTTCTGTGCCTTATGGTATTTCAATCGAGGGTTTTCCGAATCTTTCAACAACCAGATGGAGAGTGGTTGCTGATCATAAAAATCTTGTTTACTACTTTGAAACTGCGTTAACTCCAAACACATTTTGGGTTGATTTAAAAAAATTAGACTTCAGTGAAAACGCTCCGGTTAAAGTTCTTAAAACAGATAATGGACAGTATTATGCCGGCGAAGCATCTGCTCAAATGATAGAATCAGTTCCATTTAAATTTCAAGGATTATAATTTTAATTAAAAAAAACGGACAGAGAATTTTCGCTCTGTCCGTACTTATTAAAAATATTTTATCTAAAATCTTTTTCTACATCTCATCAATTATCTTATTAAACACTGCGCTGGGTCGCATAACTTCAAAAGCTTTTTTATCATTTGGTAGATAATAGCCGCCAATATCAACAGGCTTTCTCTGCACTGAAATTAAATCGCTTACAATTTTTTCTTCGTTAGCAGAAAGCTCTTTATAAATTTTTGCAAAACGATTTTTTAATTCAGCATCATCATTTTGCTTTGCCAAAGCTTCAGCCCAGTAAAATGAAAGATAGAATGAGCTTCCTCTATTATCAATCTCTCCGGCTTTGCGGGAAGGCATTCGTCCATTTTCAAGATACTTTAGTATTGCCCTATCAAGTGTTTCAGCCAATACTTTTGCTTTGGGATTTTTTGTTTTATCGTAAACCATTTCAAAAGATGGAACAAGTGCGCAGTACTCGCCAAGCGAATCCCATCTTAAATGATTTTCTTTTAATAACTGATCAACGTGCTTTGGTGCGGAACCACCGGCACCTGTTTCAAATAGTCCACCGCCTTTTAGCAGCGGAACGATTGAAAGCATTCGTGCACTTGTGCCTAATTCAAGTATAGGAAACAAATCAGTTAAATAATCACGAAGAACATTTCCCGTTACGGAAATTGTATCCAAACCTTTTCTTGTTCTCTCGAGAGTAAATTTCATTGCATCAACTGGTTTGAGGATTTTTATTTCAAGTCCGGTTGTATCGTGTTCGGGTAAATACTTTTTAACCTTTGCACTTATTTCTCTATCGTGTGCTCTATTTTCATCTAGCCAGAAAATTGCCGGTGATGAAGACGCTCTTGCTCTGTTAACTGCAAGTTTAACCCAGTCTTTTATGGCTTCGTCCTTTGCCTGGCACATTCTGAAAATATCGCCTTCTTCAACGGGTTGTTCCATTAAAACTTTTCCTTCTAAGTTTACTGCACGCACAACACCATCACTTTTAACTTCAAAAGTTTTATCGTGTGAGCCGTATTCTTCAGCTTTCTTTGCCATCAATCCAACATTAGAAACAGCGCCCATTATCGCGGGATCAAACTGACCTTTGGTTTTTGCATCTTCAATAATCGTCTGATACATCGTTGCATAGCTGCGGTCAGGAATCATTGCAATGCAATCCTGAAGTTCATCTTTTTTATTCCACATCTTTCCACCGTCGCGAACAATATTTGGCATTGAAGCATCAACTATTACATCATTCGGTACGTGAAGATTCGTTTTATTGATTCTCGAATCAATCATCGCAAGTTCGGGACGATATTCATAAACTTTGTTTATATCGTTTTCAATTTCTTTTCGTTTTTCATCGGGAAGTTTTTTTAGTTTTTCAAGAACATCCATCAAGCCGTTATTTACATTTGC
>JACAFA010000185.1 GCA_013388525.1 Ignavibacteriaceae bacterium
TATCACCTTTATCTGATTCACCCCCACAAGCCGTAACAAGTGCCAGAGAAGAGATTAGAATGAGTAAAAAGTAAATGCTGATTTTTAACAAGTTTGATTTGTAGATGGACATCTTTTTTCCCTTAATTTTTATAATCGGATTATTTTGTCTGATTAAACATAGCAAAATTATTAATTCAAGTCAAGAGAGGTTTTATCTTAAATTCAGAAAATTATACAGTGGAATCTGCGATGGGTTTGGCTTCAGCTATTTCCTTTTTCTTTTTGATTCTTTCTTCAAGCCTCTCGTCAAACAGCTTTGCGATTTCTGCACCTCCTTGTTAGCATCAGGCAGGGAATCAAACCTTTTACAGTATAACTGTAGTAATTTTATTAAATCGTGAAATATTTTCTGAGTATTGATTTTCTAAATTCCATTAACTAAGTTTTTAGTGAAATTTATTCTGGATTAATACCTGATGTATAATTCTCTGGCACGATATTTAGCTCTTTCTCTCTCTGGAGGAGAACAGTATGATTTCTCCTCTTACAATTCTTTTGTGCCAGTGTAATGTCCATCTTCCTTTCACAAAAACATTTTTCACATCATATTTCTATCCAACCGGTTTTACGTAGCTTGATAAAGCCAAAAAACAATTTTTTAAATTTTTTTATGGTAATTAAAATGAAATACATAAAACTAACTTGCGTTTTTCTATTTGCTATCCAAATATGCACTGCATTTAGCCAGAACAATGCTGATTACTTCCCTTGGAAAACAGGTGATATGTGGGAGTACACTTTATACTATTTGCCCGATATAGATACACTTCAAACAATAGTAATCGATGATTCAACGGATGAAGAGGGTAATATTTATACTACTCACTTTTCCAGAGCGATAAATCCTATTAGACCACCGTATACATTATTAATAGATACTTTAATTTACAAAATTGATTCTTATCTATACGTTTACCATCGTTACTTCGATTTCAACAATGGTGAATGGATAAATGTTTACAGACTAAATGGAAATGCAGGTGATCAATGGGTAATGTGGGATTACAGTTATATCGGAGTTGGACCATTTGAAATGGCAAGGATTAATTTTATTACAGATACTTTATTGTTTGGGATTGAGTCTAAACTAATGGAAGTAATATACTTTATTTCTGGCGATAGCACTGATACACTTGGATTAGTACGATACCACGACCAATTAATAAAAGGGATTGGATTCTATTCAAGAGTTCCTGCCGAATTGGATGCACAAATATATTTACATGGTGCTGTTATTAATGGTATCCTATATGGTGACACTACTAATACTGTTGTATCGGTCCATGAAAATCCAGCCGAATTAAACCCAGCAAGTGTTTTTACGCTTCTCCCAAATTACCCGAATCCATTTAATAGTTCCACTAAAATTCCACTTAAACTGAGCAATGAAGGAATAGTTTCATTAACCATCTACGATGTACTTGGGAATGAAGTATTGAAACTTGTAGATAATCAGTTTTATCCAACAGGGTACTACGAGTTTAATTGGGAAGCGAATAATTCAGTTAGTGGTGTTTATTACTATGTAGCAAGTATAAAAGAAAATAGAAAAATTCGAAGTATGGTTTTGTTAAAATAAACCTTTTTTAAAATATTGAATTCTGGAGATGATAAAATGAAAGTTTTACTTTATCTAACTTTATTATTAATTGGTTTCCCTGCACAGTTAGTTCATCCTCAAGTGAATGATAATATTAACTGTGCTACAACTCCTTTAAGAGGAGAGGTAATTGACCTACAACAACATGGTGGAATATACTTGACTTCTCAAGGTGAACTCAAGGTTCTTGTTGTTTTTGCAAAATTCAGAGATGATCATTCTGCTCATAATTATTGGCCTGATACGATGGAACCACAACCATTTATGACAACATATATAGACCCCAACTTGCAGACAAATTCAACGAACGAAATAAACCTAACTCATTATTTCAGAAAAATGTCTCTTGGCATTTTCAAAGTGACAGGAGAATATGTTTATGTAGAAACACCACATGATAAATCATATTACGGAAATCCACCAAGTAGATATTTGGCAACCAAAGAAGTATTGCAACAGAAAGTTGATCCATTAATTAATTTTGCAAATTATGATAACTGGACTTGTAACGGTAATTATAATCAAACTAATCAACCTGATGGGACTGTTGACATGATAGTGGTAAT
The DNA here is from genome assembly GCA_013388525.1 of Ignavibacteriaceae bacterium. The sequence goes on from JACAFA010000185.1 coordinate 2,209, forward strand.
TTGGAGAGGACAACCATTTAATTCAACTTGGGGAGGTGAAGCTTCTCTGGGTTATGGTAGTTCTTATCTTGTTGAGAATGGAACTAAGACAATACACACAGGTTATCGGGGTTATGGAACACCAGGTTCAGGAGTAACAGTTCAGGATGTTGCAGATAAGTGGCTTAAATATAATTTTCATAGTTCGGTTCACGAAATGGCACACTGGTTACTTGGTAGTTACCATCCTTATGGCAGTATTACACATCGTGCCTGGGGTATGTTACGTAGCGGATTTGATGGAATATGCGCAAACGCTTATGAAAGAGAAAGAGTGGCCTGGATAAATCCTACACCGATAACAGGTGATATTTTAAATGCACCATTTACTGATTATGTAGAAACAGGTGTTGCTTATAAATACCATCCATCAAACGGTGAAACAAATGAGTATTATTATTTCGAGAATCATCAAAAGTTAAATGTTTACTGCGATGCAACCCGTAATCCGAATGATAAAGGGATATTTGTTTACCATATGCAAGGAGTATATTCTGAATCTGATAACAACCGATGTAAAACATCTAATGGTCAGTTTAACTGGAATGACCCCTTCACAACTAATTGTTGGGGAAATACTGTACCAGCTTTTAAGATGGTGAGTGTTAATAGAAATGGCTACAACAATATGGATAAGATTCCTAAATCAGGCGGTGGTAGTGAATTGCTTTATGCTCTAATAAATGAAAATGATGAAGCTGTCTGTGGTGGTTGGCCTTAGGGAGAAGGGTTGAATAATTCTTTTAATCTTATGTATAATAATGTATTTTCTCCCAAAAGTAATCCAAACACAAATACTTGGGATAATCAAGCAACGAGTTTTACAATGGAAATATTTGACCAAAATGGTTCTACTGTAAATGCAAAATTCTTTCTGACTGATCCATATGCGGGTAAACCTTCAAAACCTCAGTGGCTACAAGTTCAGGAGAGTCAGAATCATCATCCTTATTTATCTTGGGAAGCAAATCAGGAACCTGATATGTTAACTGGTGGCAAATACAATGTTTACAAGAAAAAATATATTAGTGGATCGTGGACTTGGAACTATTTAGCACAGACAACTAATAATTATTATGAAGATGCTACAGAAGATTATTGTCCACCACCACCAACGCAGTGTGAAAATCCAAATAATATTTATTACAGAGTCAAAGCCATTGACAGTCAGTTAAAAGAATCAGTCTATTCAGATTCAATAAAAGCTGTCGTCAATGGAGGACCACCGGATAAAATAAGTGTTGAGGCGTCAAGCAGTACAAAACCAACAGAATATTCATTGATGCAGAATTATCCTAACCCGTTCAATCCAGCCACAACCATTTCATACTCAATTCCAAAGAATGGATTAGTTTCTATAAAAGTATATGACATATTGGGTACTGCAGTAGCTGAATTAGTAAATGAAGTAAAAGAAGCAGGTAATTATTCTGTTACATTCAACGCAAACAATTTACCAAGCGGAATTTATTTCTACACTCTTACTTCAGGAAACTTTACGGCAACTAAGAAATTAATTCTGCTCAAATAAAAATTATTTTTTCGGGGACACATCAAAAAGTGTCCCTTTTCTAATCTGTCTATCATTAATTAAAAATTTCAGGTCGCCGCGTCAACCGGTTTTTCAGCAGCAGCTTTTCGCTTTGCAATCCTCTCATTCAACCTCTCGTCAAACAGCTTTGCGATTTCTGCACCGAGTATAAAAACGGCTGATGAATAATAAATCCAGAATGCAACAACAATTCCAAGTGAATAAGCGCCATAAATTCTACTGAATGTTGTAAAATTAGAAAGGTACATTCCAAAAAGAATTTTAGCACCTACCCAGAAAATTGCAGCCCACATTGCACCAACAGCAACCGATCTCTTATGAATTTTCACGACGGGCATAAATTTGTAGAGAGCAGCAAAAATTAAAAACATAACAAAAAATGAAAACGATGCAGTAAAAACTCTTTCGAAAATTGGCTGATTAAAAATTTGAAGGTAA
>JACAFA010000199.1 GCA_013388525.1 Ignavibacteriaceae bacterium
CTTAAATAATACCAAATTTCCTCTTAGGTTATTAAACATATTTAACTGTTTTAATTTCGTGCCCCGATTAACCTCGGGGCTTTTTATTTGCTAATTACAAACCGATTGTTTTTGACTTTTATAAAAAATTAAATCAAGTTTAATCAGGTAATTTTTCTCTACTCCGAGAGAGTAAGCAAAAAGAGATAGATTACTGTTTAAATTCCGAAGTTACATCCCGAATACTCTCCCGAAGCAGAAGGTTTCGATTAAAAGTTAAAAACTTTTTAAGATAAAGGAGAAATAAAATGAAATCTTCATTCATTTTTTGTCTTGTGACAATTTTCATTGTTACAACTCTTAATATCGTTTCCCAGTCAAAACAAAATCTTACTGAGGGAGAATTCATGATCGATACAAAACCTGCTTACACACCCACCACTGGCAATCAGATGCGTTCTGATGTGGCTTTTGATGGAACAAATTTTCTCGTTGTATGGGAAGACTTCCGTACTTATCCACCGGATATTTATGCTGCACGTGTTACTCAGGGTGGTTTGGTTCTCGATATGGGAGGAATTCCGATTTGTACATTTGCAGAAATACAGAGTAAGCCCTCTGTTGAATACGACGGTACAAATTATCTTGTTATTTGGCAAGACTATAGAAATGGTACAAATAATTATGATATTTATGGTGCAAGAGTAACTCCGGATGGTAATGTACTTGATCCGGATGGTTTTGCGATAACAAATGCCGGAAACAATCAGCAGGAGGCTTCACTTGGATTCGATGGAACAAATTATCTTGCCGTTTGGACAGATTACCGGAGTGGTGGAAGAGATATTTATGGAGCAAGGATAAGTCCTTCAGGAACAGTACTGGATGTAAGTGGAATTCCAATCTGTACTGCGCCAGAATCCCCGGATTATCCGTCCGTTGAATTTGATGGAACGAACTATCTTGTTGTTTGGGAACAATTCAATGTTAGCTGAGAGACAGATATTTATGGTGCGAGAGTTTCACCTTCAGGTACGATTCTAGATACAAACGGCATTGCAATTTCAACTGCACAAAGTAATCAGATTCGACCGGTTCTGGATTTTGATGGGACGAACTACTTAGTGGTTTGGGTGGATCAAACCAGTTATCAGTGTGCTGACCTGTATGGTTCAAGGATCAGTCAAGCAGGTATAGTACTAGATCCAAGTGGAATAGCAATACGTGAAGAACCAGATACTGTTAATCATAATTATTACCCGGTCTCAATCGCATTTGATGGAACAAACTATCTCGTTGCTTATATATGTACTGACAATTTAAATTATGAAGCAATTTGGGGTACACGTGTTAGTACAACGGGTGCTGTTTTAGATCCTGTTGGTTTGCTGATGTGTCCGGTTTCTACTTTGTCATTTTTACATGATTATGATCCGGCCATTACTTTTGGTAATTCTAATTATTTGATAGTCTGGCAGCACAATCCCTGTGAATGGTCTGAGTGTTATGATATTTATGGTGTCAGAGTAACTCCGGAGTTGGCAATTCTTGATCCTCTGGGAATTGTGTCTTCAGCTGACGGTTATGATTTTTATAACCAATGGGATCCTGCTGCCGCTACTGATGGAACAAATTATCTGGTCGTTTGGGAAGATGACCGCGTACCCCAATCAGATATTTATGGTGCGTTAATTAACCCGGATACTTTAAATCCTAATCCGTATACATTTTCAATTTCAACTGCATCAAACTGGCAGGGGTACCCTGCTGCTGCATTTGGCGATTCAATTTATTTGGTAGTGTGGATAGACGAACGCGGTGGCAACTCTGATATTTTCGGTGCAAGAGTAAAGCAAAATGGAGAAATATTAGATCCGGATGGTATTGCAATTTCTAGCGCATCTTATGATCAGGACTATCCAGAAGTTGCTTTTGATGGTATGAATTTCCTCGTAGTCTGGGGTGATGAACGAAATGCTACCGATGATATTTACTGTGCAAGAGTAAATCAGCAGGGAAATCTGCTTGATCAAAACGGGATACTTGTGTCAAGTGCTAATGATGATCAAAGATATCCTGCCGTAGCATTTAACGGAACGAATTATTTTATAGTCTGGGAAGACCAGCGCAGCGGAGTAGACGATGATATTTATGGTGCAAGGGTTACAACTTCCGGAACGGTATTAGATCAGAACGGGATTGTGATTTCAAACGCCAGCGGCGATCAGGAAGATCCCAGGATTTCTTTTGACGGGACAAACTATCTTGTTGTGTGGGATGATGACCGAAGTGGCGTTGATGATGTTTATGGTGCAAGAGTTACTACTTCCGGAACTGTATTAGATCCAAATGGTATCCCGATTTCAACTGCAAATGATCAGCAGGAATATGCATCAGTTGTTTTTAATGGAACGAATTTTTTTGTTGCCTGGGATGACTACAGAAATTACAGCGATACCGCTGATGTATACTGTGCGAAAGTTACAACCGGCGGTGCAGTATTTCAGGAAACTGCTTTGGTTTCAGGTTGGGGGAATCAGTTCTATACATCTCTTGCTCACGGAAGCGGAAGCCAGGTTTTGTTGGCATTTAATGGATGGACAAGTGATTATCAGGGTTTAACAGTTGATAAGTATCGTGTTTGGGGAAAATTCGTTAGCGATCCGAGTGATGTTTTTATCGAAACTAATACGACTCCTACGGAATTTATTCTCTATCAGAATTATCCAAACCCATTTAACCCAAGCACTATAATAAGTTGGCAGTCGCCAGTAGGCAGTCATCAAGTACTTAAAGTCTTTGATGTCCTTGGCAACGAAGTTGCTACACTTGTTGATGAATATAAAGAAGCAGGAAATTATGAAGTTTATTTCAATGCCGCATCACTATCAAGCGGAGTGTATTTCTACCGGTTGAATGCAGGAGATTATGTTAAAACCATGAAAATGGTGTTATTGAAATAATGCGAAATATCTCTGAGATTATTAAACATATTTAACTGTTTTAGTGTCGTGCCCCGATTAACCTCGGGGCTTTTTATTTGCCAATTACAAACCGATTGTTTTTGACTTTGATAAATAATTAATCAAAATTTCATCAGGTAATTTTTCTCTACTCCGAGAGAGTTAGAAAAAAGAGATAGGTTACTGTTTAAATTCCGAAGTTACATCCCCGAATACTCTCCCGAAGCAGAAGTTTTGAAATTAACTTTTTCAACTTCTAATAAGAGGCTGTCATGAAATTTGTACATCCAATCTTTTTCTTCATTTTATTAACAGAGCTATGTTTTGCACAATGGTTCTGGCAGAATCCTTTACCTCAGGGCAATAACCTTTATGACATCTGCGATGATTCAAACCACCCGGGAAGATTTTTTGCCGTGGGTGACCATGGAACTATTCTGAAGAAAGAAAATTTATCAGACTGGCAAATTATCGAACAAGGAAACTTTGACCATTTATATTCTGTCTGTTTTAAAGGTAATTATGGCTGGGCTGTTGGATATAATGGAACTATTCTTCAGAATATTGATGGTCTTGGTAATACCTGGTATCCGCTTAATAGCGGAACGACAAAACAGTTGTTATCTGTATTTTTTTTCGATCAGTTAAATGGATGGATTGTTGGTCAGGATCAAACTGTTTTACATACCTCTGATGGTGGTACAAATTGGAATAGTTTATATCCCACGGGATCCGAACATTACTTTTCTGTTTACTTTACCAGTTTACTAAACGGATGGATAGCTGGTGCGGCTAATCAATATGGTGTTATTAAAAAAACAACTGATGGCGGCAATACCTGGACTAATTCGCTTATTCCAACGGTCAGAATGAATTCAATAAAATTTATTGATTCAAATTTTGGTTGCGTTGTTGGTGATGATGGAAGAATTTATACTACAAGTAATGCGGGCACGAATTGGAATTTAGCTGTGAGCAGTACAACATCGGATTTGAGAGATTTTTGGATGAATGGATCAGGTGAAGGTTGGGCTGTTGGTTATGATGGAACAATTGTACGCACCACAAACTATGGCAGTAACTGGTCTATTCAAACATCACCCACTGATTTAACTATTTATGGAATTGAAAATAATTATGCTGTTGGGTGGGCAGGTATAATTTTACAGTGTGGTGCAAATTGGGAAATTGTATCGCAGGGAGAAACAACTAATCTGCACGCAATTGATAATGATTGTTTTACACATTCAATTTATGCAGTCGGAGCAAACGGATTAATTCTAAAGACAACTGACGATGGAAATAACTGGCTTCCTGAAAATAGTGAAACGAATTACGATCTTTATGATATCGAAGCGTTTTACACTTGCGATTATTTTATTCCTGATGCTGTAGCTGTCGGTGAATACGGAACAGTAATATTTTCTTATTCAGGCAATTGGAACCATGATGATATTGCTACCACTGATAAATTGCACGACGTTTATTTTAGGGGGTTTAGCGGACAAGTATTCGTTGCCGGTGAATGGGGAAGAATCTGGAAATCAACCAACTATGGTTCTAACTGGTATTTAAAGCACGAAAACACAAATTATCATCTGTATGCAATTGATTTTGCCTGGTCGCAAACCGGATATGCCGCAGGAATGAGCGGCGCAATATTAAAAAC
>JACAFA010000095.1 GCA_013388525.1 Ignavibacteriaceae bacterium
CCCATTGTAGTATGTTTATATGTATGAACATCAAACGCTGTGTTTAGAAGACTTTCGTAAAGACGCTGATATGGACTTGCAAAATTCTTAGTGTATTCACCTTTAACTGCACCTGCTTCAACTTTGAAATCATGCTCAGGATAATTGAGATTCATAAACCTGTCTGACTCAAGCTCAAACATTTTTTCAAGATAATCAACATTCCCTGTCATGTGATAAATTGTTCTGTCGAGTGATGTATTTGCATTTGCACCTGCACCGGTCATCTTTAATACCTCGTTATATTTTTCCCGTGGATATTTATCTGTACCCCTGAACATCATATGTTCAAAGAAATGTGCAAAACCAGTAACGCCGGGTTCTACTTCATTTCTTGAACCAACACGAACAACAATATAAAATGCAGCAAGTCCAGGACTGTCAAACGGAACAGTAACCACATTCAGTCCGTTTGCAAGCTTGTGTTGATAAATTGGATAAGGCAGGATTTTTTGATCGCTGGCGCTGATTTCAACAAACATCATAGTCAAAAATCCCAATAATAATAATGAGTTTATTCTGCACACTTTTTATTCCCTCTCTTTGATTTGAAATTAATTGAATTGCTTTTCTGAATTGCAAATCTAAATCAATATTAAAACTAAGCCAAGAGAAAAAGAATCATAATTCTAAAAATATGATAAATGGTTATCACTGCAACTGATAGAATCTGAATAAGTATATTCTATTTTCCAAAATCAATTTATATTTTAGTATAAAATAAATTCACTTCTTTAACTGACATGCTTAAAAAATATTACAAAGGATAGATAATGAATAAAATACTTAAACTTTCAATGTTCGTATTTTGTTTTGTTAGTATTCTCTTCGCACAGAATTGGCCGACGATTGGCGGGAAAAATGAGCGTAATGGTCTAAGTAAAATAATTGGACCCGACAGTGTTACCACACCGGTCTGGTCTGTTAATTCAAGTCAGACAGTGATTGGAAATTCTGTATTTACTTTTGGCGATAAGTTCGTAACTGCAAGAGCTGTATTTTCTCCGTACACTTCAAAATTAGAATGTCGTAGCCTGACTGATGGAAGCCTGGTCTGGGAGAAAATGGTTTATCCAACTTCAATAATGTACGCAGTTGGTTTTTCTGAGGATGCTGTTTACGCGCACGATTATTCAAGCGATTCATTGTATGCTCTCTCACCGGTTGATGGTTCTGTTAAATGGGCTGTAAGTGAAAATATGTTTGGAGGAAATGCAGGAATTTTATTTGCTTGTAATGGCGATCCGATCGTTCGTGGGAAAAGGCTGGATAAAAATACAGGACAGACTATCTGGTCATACAATTATATTGTTCCTGTTGGACCAAATGCTGGTTATGCTGCAACAAAAACTACTTTTTATCATTATAAAGGAACAATCAATACAGATAAAAAATTATTTGCACTGGATATCGAAACAGGTCAATTTAAATATGAAACCGGTGCACTGCCCGGAGATGGCGACCAGGAATGGCCAATTACAATTGGAACTGATGGAACGATTTATTTAAAACGAGATGGTGGAAAGTTATATGCATTTGAGGATACGGGAAGTGAATTACGAATTAAATGGCAATACACACCAACAGCAACGGAAATGTCCGGCTATTTTGGTTCTGATGCTGCCGGAAACATTTATGTTATTGATAATGACACAGTAAAGTTATTGAGTGTTATTAATGGATCTGTAATCAGCAAATCAAATGTAGCAGTACAAAGTTCTTTTTTTTCCACTATATCAGTTGATGGTGAAGGAAAGGTTTATGTTAATAACAATTCCAATAAAATGTTTTGCTTTTCTTCTGATTTGCAAACTGTTATATGGGAACTTGGCGTACCAAATTTAACATATTGCGGTCCGGCTCTTGCAAAAGATGGCACATTGGTGATTACCGGTTCCGGATTTAATATAAAAGCATACAAACCAAATAAACCTTTCAAACCTGTAGCTGACTTTTCAGCAGATTCTAATAATATAGTTGCAGGACAAAGCATTAACTTCTTCGATCAATCATCATTTTTGCCAACAA
>JACAFA010000216.1 GCA_013388525.1 Ignavibacteriaceae bacterium
CTTAACTTAAAAATCGTCACCCCATATGCAACCGCAACATTTAATGATTGCTTTATTCCAAACTGTGGAATCTCAATCGAAAAATCACACATATCCAAAATCTCTTGTGATACTCCTGTAATTTCATTACCAACAACAAGACACAACGGAAAAATATCTTTCATTAATTCATAATACGGAAAACTTTTATCTGTCAATTCAAGTGCACAAACTTTTATTCCATCATCTTTCATTTTTCTGATAACTTCTTTCGGATCTTTTATGTATTCCCATTTCACACTTTCTGTTGAGCCTAACGATGTCTTTAAAACATCTTTATTGCCTGTTGGTAAATCAGGGTGAGGTGGATATGGAGTGTAACCACAAAGATAAAGTTTTTCAATCATCGCTCCATCCGATGTTCTGAATATCGAACCAACATTGTAAGAACTTCTTATGCTATTCAGCACAACATAAACTGGAAGCTTTTTTACTTTATGAAGTGAATCAAGTGTACTTCTGTTCTTTGCTATTTCATCGTGAGTAAGTTTTTTCAATTTAAAAAGCCTCTTTACTTAGGAAAGGGGTTTGAGGATAGGCAAGTTGTCCACAAGCAGCAGCGATATCATCTCCCTGAGTATTGCGTACCATAACAGTGATATTTTTCTCTCTTAACTTTTCTGCAAACTTTTGAATTCTTTCCATAGGAGTTGATCTGAGTTTACCAGCTAATCCTGATGGATTCATATGTTCAAGCGAGTTGAAAGGTATAATATTCAACTTACTTGGCAGTGAGCTCATCAATCTTGCAAGTGCTTTGATATCTTCATCGCGGTCGTTTACTCCATCGAGCATCACATATTCAAACGTAATCCTTGAGCTGGTTTTTTTAGCGTAACTTTTTAATGATTCAATATTTTCTTTCAGTGAATACTTTTTATTTATCGGCATTATTTTATTTCTTATTTCCTCAAAGCAAGAGTGGAGAGAAAATGCAAGTTTAACTTTTAATCCTGTATCTTCCAGCTCTTTTATTTTGGGTGCGATGCCTGCAGTCGATACTGTAATTTTTTTAAGACTGATTCCGGTAGTTAATTCTTCTGCAAAAATCTCAAGTGATTTTACTGTTTCTTTGAAATTGAGAAGCGGTTCACCCATTCCCATATAAACAATATTCGTTATATCACTTTCTTTATAATCTTTACTTGCAAGTTTGAACTGATCAAATATTTCTCCGGCAGTAAGATTTTTTTTGTATCCCATTAATCCGGTTGCACAAAATTTACAATCGAGCGGACAGCCAACCTGAGTGGAAATGCAAAGTGTTGTTCTTTTCTTTTCAGGAATAACAACTGATTCAATTTTATTCCCTTCACTCGTTTCGAAAATATATTTTATTGTTCTTGTGGAAGGTGAAATTTCACTTGTTGAATAACGAAGTGTATCAATAATGAATTTTTCTGCAAGTCTGTTTCTGAGAGATTTTGGCAGGTTATTCATTTCACTAAAATTATCAACCATATCTCCGTACATCCACTTAAAAACCTGTTCGGCTCTGAACACGGGCTCACCTTCAGAAAGAAAATATTCTTTTAGTTCCGGAAGAGTAAATCCTTTTATTGTCTGTTTTTCTTTAATCACAATCCAAAAATAGTCTATCTGGTTCCTTTTGACAATACAGCTAAAAGGCGGTTAAACTTTTAAAAATTCTTTGTCTTAGATTTTTTAATACAGTATTTTTGAAGTGAAAAATAATTCATCTCCATTATGTATATAACTAATCACAGAAATCAACGGGGTAAAAAATGAATTTTGAATTTACTGAAGAACAGTTAATGATACAGGAATCCGCACGCGATTTTGCTCAAAACGAAATAGCACCCTCTGCAATTGACCGCGATATTAAAGCTGAATTCCCAAATGACATTGTTAAAAAATTAGGTGAACTCGGGTTTTTAGGTATGATGGTTTCACCTGATTACGGCGGTGCCGGTATGGATACCATCAGTTACGTGCTTGCGATGATTGAGATTTCTAAAGTTGATGCAAGCGTCGGTGTAATAATGTCAGTCAACAACTCACTCGTTTGCTGGGGACTTGAGGAATATGGCTCTGATTACTTAAAGCAAAAATATTTAACACCTCTTGCAAAAGGTGAAAAACTTGGTGCTTTTGCTCTTTCCGAACCCGAAGCCGGAAGCGATGCAACACAGCAGCATACACTTGCAGAAAGAGACGGCGATTTTTTTGTTCTGAACGGAATGAAGAATTGGATTACAAATGGAACAACTGCTGATTATTACCTTGTGATGGCACAAACTGATAAAGCTAAAGGTCATAAAGGTATAACTACTTTCCTCGTTGAAAAGGGAACTCCTGGCTTTGGTCATGGGAAAAAAGAAGATAAACTTGGTATCAGAAGCTCTGATACCTGTTCATTGACATTTGAGAATTGCAGAGTTCCGAAAGAAAATATTGTCTGGGAAGAAGGTAAAGGCTTTAACTTTGCGATGAACACACTTAACGGTGGAAGAATCGGAATTGCTGCACAGGCTCTTGGTATTGCCGAAGCTTCACTTGAAGCTGCACTGAAATACTCGAAAGAACGAAAAGCATTCGGTAAAGAAATTGCCAATCTTCAGGCGATTCAGTTTAAACTTGCGGATATGGCAATGAAACTTGATGCAGCTAAACTGTTAACTTTCAAAGCTGCTGCATTGAAGGACGCACATAAAAAATATTATGCAGAAGCTGCAATGGCAAAACTATATGCATCAACCATTGCTGTAGAATGTGCGCTTGAAGCTATCCAGGTTCACGGCGGTTATGGTTATGTTCGTGAATATCTGGTTGAAAGATATCTTCGAGATGCAAAAATTACAGAAATATATGAAGGGACTTCAGAGATTCAGAGAATCGTTATAGCAAGGTCATTGCTTGATGCAAAGTAAATTTTAGAAATCAATAAAAATTCTAAAACTTTATGAATAAAAATTTTTTCTCAGGACTTGTAAAAAAAACTATTCAAAAAATAGAACCGGATGCCGAGATATTCCTTTATGGTTCAAGATCCCGAAATGAAAGTACTGCTGATTCTGATTGGGACTTTCTGATATTGGTTGATGGTAAACTGGATGATAACCGAATAGATAGAATACGTCATCAAATTTATGAACTAGAGTGGGAATATGGTGAGGTTATTTCTTCCATTATTCGTACTCGTGACCAATGGAATAGTCCGTTATTTAAACAAATGCCTTTTTATCAGAATATTATGCAGGATGGAATTAGGCTTTGACAAATTGGGATAAAGATTTAATTGTGTATAGGTTGTCTCGTGCCAACGAAACTATGGAAGATGCTCGTATTCTCGCAAGATCAGAACGTTGGGATGCTTGTGTGAACAGACTTTACTATGCTTGTTTTTATGCTGTAACAGGTTTGCTAATGCTTGATGGACTATCTTCGTCAAAGCATACTGGTGTTCGTAGCCTGTTTAATAAACATTACGTTAAATCCGAAAAAGTTTCCAAAAAGTTAGCAAGCATATACAATGATCTTTTTGAAAGACGTCAGGAGGTTGATTACATAGACTTTACAAACTTTAGCAAAGAACAAGTTCTTCCGTTAATTGCGAAAGCTGAGGAGTTCATCACAGTTATTTCAAGATTGATTGAAGAAAGAAAGTGAGAATTGTCTTAAAATACTCAGTCTTCCTCATTATTGTATTTTCATTGAACATATTATGCCAGACTGATTATCTCAAATCGCGAAAAGCAGATGTCTCCTACGAAAAGCAAATTCATAACCAGGAAAGAGACTATTCATTCGAAGCTGATAACGCTGGTGAATTTATAATAAAGACATTTACTAATGCATATTGGTTTTTTATCTCCGATGTTGATGGAGATAATTGCCCGTTTCGTCCATCGTGCTCTGCATTTCTTCTGCAATCAATAAACGAAACAAATATCTTTCAGGCTTCGCTGATGTTCTTTGATAGATTTACCCGTGATATGAATATTGCAAAAGGACGTGATCATTATCCAAGAGTAAGTGCCGGTTACTACTACGATCCTCCGGTGAATTATACTTTAAATCAGGGAAGAATTAATTATCTGCCTCCCAAATTTATTATTGCTGATGAATGAGAAAATTTTTATCAATTTATTTTCTGATTCCACTTTCAGCTTTATCTCAATCAACATCCTTTGACTTTCACTCACCGGCAAACATAAAAAAATTCGCCGATCATCTTTTTTGCGAAAGTGATTATCTACGTGCAGCTGAGCAGTATGAACTCATAGGCAATAATCTGAGTAACGATACGATTACTTTTAAAAGAATGATATGTTATTCAAACCTTGAATTGTATCAACAATCAAATAATATTTTCACTGAATTATCGGATAGATCAAAATTTTTTAATTATGCGTATTTACTTTCATTAAAAAATAATCTGCTTATTAAACCACAGCCATTAATCACCTCAAAAGTGGTTGTACTTGATTCTTTACATTTTCAGAATTTGAATAAACTTATCACAATTTCAATGCTTTATGATCCTCAATTTGATATAGCAAAAGAAGAATTTCTTAGTTCGTTTGATTTTAGCGAGCAAAATACAGTTTCATTATTTTATGATTATAAAGTGGAACCACCATACAAAAGTTCTGCACTAGCGGGAATTCTGTCAGCAGTAATTCCGGGCAGTGGTAAAATGTATGTTGGTGAGTGGGGTGATGGGATCACTGCATTTTTAGTTACAGGTTTATTAGCTTTTCTGGCTTATGATAATTTCCGTGCAGATCACTCAACGCGTGCCTGGATATTCACCGGACTCGGTGCTTTCTTCTATGCAGGAAATATTTACGGCTCAATAGCATCTGCACAGATTTTTAATGCAAGAATTGATTTTGAATTCAACGATGGATTAAAATTATTTCTTGAAAAGAAAAATTATTTTTTACCTGAATATGACTTCTGTAAGTAAAATATTTTATATCATATTAATGGTGCTGATTGCAACAGCGAATTTATTTGCACAGGATTCATTTGCTGAACAATTTAATTATGCAAAAAGATTATATGATGAAGAAAAGTATTTTGATGCGGTTACTGAATTCAAACGTCTTTTGTTTTTTAATGACAACGATGCTTACAATTATGAAGCTAATCTACTTACGGGATTAAGCTATAAAAATGGTGCAATGTTCTCAGAGGCAATTCAGCACTTTACATTAGCGGAATTATATTCAAGGAATACAGAAGAAGTTTTTAATTCAAGGCTGGAAATAATTAAAATTAACATACTAAGAAGAACCATCGGACGTGCACTTTTATTACTAGACTCATTACAGAGTGATTCGAGGTTTGCTGATAAAGGGAATGATATAAATTACTGGCGCGGCTGGGCGTATATTTTTTCAGATGATTGGGAAAGCGCAGCACAATATTTTTCGCTAGTAAAACCTGATCATCAGCTTGCACTTTTTTGTGATTCACTTTATAATGATCTCTACAGTCCTCAACTTGCAAGAGCTTTATCAATAATTCCCGGAGCGGGACAGTTTTACACAGGTGAATATGTTAGTGGCTTGATATCTATTGGCTGGAATGTGCTTTGGGGCTATCTTACTATCAACGCATTTATGGAAGACAGAGTTTTCGATGGTTTTGTTATCGGAACTCTATTGTGGTGGAGATTTTATTCAGGCAATATTCAGAATGCAGAAAAGTTCGCTATTGAAAAAAATCTTGAAAAAACAAACTCGGCTTTGCGTTTTCTTCAGAATAATTTTAATGGCAGAAAGCCTTAAAATTTTCAAATAAATCAGTAAAGGGCATAATAAAATTCATCTTTGGCAACAATTAGACTTGTTGAGGATAAGATTTTTTATAAATTTCAGTTGAACTTTTCAGAAAATTATCCTGTTCTTATAAATAGGAATTCAAAAATAGAATTAAATCTTAAAGGAGTACCGTTATGGCAATAATGATAACTGAAGAATGCATCAACTGTGGTGCCTGTGAACCTGAATGTCCTAACACAGCAATTTATGAAGGCGGTGTAAGCTGGCAATTGGCGGGAAAGACTTACGGTGAAGGAGACGCAGCACCTTCAGGTGCAACCGGTTTTTATTCTTCAGAGTTTTTTTATATAGTTCCCGACAAATGCACAGAATGCAAAGGCTTTCACGATGAACCTCAATGCGCTGCTGTCTGTCCTGTTGACTGTTGCGTTCCCGATCCAAAACACGTTGAAACAGAAGAGCAGCTTCTTGCAAAGAAAGATTATCTGGATGGATTAGGAAGGTAGTATTTTTTGGTTTTTTTTAACCCCGAGATTATCGGGGTTTTTTATTTTAAATATTTTTCTTGCTGTGATTTTAGCCCTATCTTTTTTAATTTTCAGAAGAAAAGAAATAGACTCTCTAATTATATTTTATGGAAATCGGTAAATACAATCTCATTATCATTGAATCAGGTTCGTTTGGACTTGATGGCGGTGCAATGTTCGGAATAATTCCCAAAGTTCTCTGGCAAAAAACTAATCCGACTGATGAAGCTAATAGGGTAAAACTGGCAACACGTCATCTGCTTCTTGTTGAAGATTCGCGTGGCAAAAGTGAAAGTAAAAAAATTTTAATTGACACAGGAATGGGAAATAAATGGGATGAAAAATTCAGGAATATTTATGCAATTGATGAAAGCAGTTCTTTGAATTATTCTCTTGAAGAAAAAGGATTGAAGCCGGAAGATATTACAGATGTAATACTTACTCATCTTCATTTTGATCATACCGGTGGTTCAACAATAATGAAAGACGACAAACTTGAACCGGCATTCCCTAATGCAAAATATTATGTCCAAAAACAGAATTTCGACTGGGCAAGAAATGCTTCTGACAGAGATAAGGGAAGTTATATTAAAGAAAATTTTATACCTCTCTTTGAAGAAGGTGTTCTCAACTTCATAATTGGAAATACAAAGTTTGACGATGAAATAGAAATGATCGTTATCAATGGACATACATTTGGTCAGCAGATGGTGAAAATTTCTGATGGAAGTAATACAATTTTATTTTGTGCAGACCTTATGCCCTTTGTTTCGCACATTCCGTTGCCGTACATAATGGGATATGATCTTCAACCATTAGTAACACTTGAAGAAAAGAAAAAGTATTTGAAGATGGCAGTTGATAAAAACTGGAAATTGTTTTTCGGGCATGATCCTGAAATAGCTTTTGCAACCGTAAAAAATTTTGGTGAAGGATATATTGTTGACAAAACATTTAGATCATTTGAAGAAGCCTGAAGACGAAGGGTTTACTTTTATTTGCTTACTGGGTGATTTGCAGGAAAGAGTTGGCAAAAAATTTATCGTTAGTGATATTGAAATTGCAGTCTTTAAATTGAACTCGGAAATATTTGCTGTTAGTAATATCTGTCCTCACCAGCAAACACATTTAATATTCGATGGATTTATAGAAGATGAATTTGTTGTTTGTCCTGCCCATGGCTGGAAGTTTAATTTGAGAACTGGGAGGAAAGATTCGGGAAGTAATGGTCTGAGAACATTTCCAATTGAATTGATTGATGATAAAGTTTTTGTGAAAGTCACACAAAAAGAATTGAAATGGTAGAAGCCCCACCCAAATCCTTCCCGAAGAGGAGGACTTTCTAGAAAAACGCAAATGATATTATCAAACGAAATAGTTGTTCAAAAAGCTAAAGCTGTTGGTTTTGATTTAGTAGGATTTGCTAAAGCAGAAATTCTGGATACTGAATCTGAACATCTTAAGCAATGGCTTGATAATAATTATCAAGCTGGAATGGATTATATGGAAAGGAATTTTGAAAAGAGAAAAGATTTGAAACAAATTCTTCCTTTAGCAAAATCTGTAATATCACTCGGACTAAACTACTACACTCCTGATACCTACTCAAATGAAGATATAAAAGGGAAAGTCTCGCGTTACGCTTGGGGAAAAGATTATCATTTAATCATTTGGGCAATGCTGGATGAACTTGAAGAAGAGATAATAAAAATTGCTCCGGATTTTGAATGCATATCTTATGTAGACACTGGTCCTGTGATGGATAAAGCGTGGGCTGTTCGTGCCGGGTTGGGTTGGCTTGGCAAACATACAAACGTGATTAATCGTGAAATTGGAAGTTGGTTTTTTATTGCAAACATTATCACTAATTATGAGTTTGATTACTCTGAACAGATTCCTGATTTCTGCGGAACGTGTACAGCTTGTATTGATGCCTGTCCAACAAATGCAATTGTTCAGGAATATGTTGTTGATGCAAACAAGTGTATTTCATATTTGACTATCGAAAATAAAAATGAAATATCGGAGGAGTTTAAAGGAAAGTTTGATAACTGGCTTTTCGGCTGCGATATCTGTCAGGATGTTTGCCCCTGGAATCAAAAATTTCCGGTTGAAACTCTGATCAAAGATTTTCATCCTCAAAACAAAGAGTTGGTTCTTGATGAAGTTCTTGAAATGAATGAAGAAGAGTTTAAGGAAAAATTTAAGACTTCACCTGTTAAGAGAGCGAAGCTCAGTGGACTAGAACGGAATGCAACTTTTCTGAAAAAGAAATAGAACTTCTTGGTTATTTTTTTTGGTCGCTGGTTTTAGTTTGATAGTTAGTAGTTGTCATAGGCTAAAAAACTAAAACACTGACTAAATAAACCGTAACCATTAATTAGATAACTAAGAACTAAATATTCCACAGTGTATATAGATCAGCAGTTATCGATGTAAATATTGACATCTTTATCAACTTAAAAGTAAAAGCTGAATCTTTCGTAACTTTGTGCCATCAAATCTTCAGTAATTAATTTTTAACTATAATTCAATTAAGGATATGAAATGCCAGATAATCATCATAAAATAATAATAATAGGTTCTGGTCCGGCAGGATTTACAGCAGCGCTTTACAACGCAAGAGCGAATCTGAAACCTTTTATATTTGAAGGAATGCAGCCCGGAGGACAATTAACAATTACAACTGAAGTTGAAAACTATCCAGGTTTCGAACATGGAATTCAGGGTCCTCAGTTGATGGATATAATGAGAAAGCAA
>JACAFA010000064.1 GCA_013388525.1 Ignavibacteriaceae bacterium
AAGATTTTGTGTGAAGATAATGGTGCACTCCCGTTTGTGCTTGCAGCAAGATTTGAACTTGCGGTAAAAAGATTATTCCCCCAAAACAAAAAAGAATATCTCCTTACCTTCAACGAAAAGAATTTATACTCAACAAAAAAAGATCAACTGCGAAGAAGCAGATTATATCTGCCTGGCAATGAACCAAAGTTTTTTATTAATGCAGGCCTCCATTCACCTGATGGAATTATTTTAGATCTTGAGGATAGTGTTGCCCCAACTGAAAAAGATGCAGCACAATTACTTGTTCGAAATGCACTTCGTTCAGTTGATTTTTATGGTGCGGAAAGAATGGTTCGCATCAATCAACTTCCAAAAGGTTTAGATGATCTCAAGTTTATTGTTCCGCATAATGTAAATGTAATACTTGTTCCTAAGTGCGAATCAGCAGAGCAAATTCATCTGCTTGAAAAAGAAGTTGATAAATTGAAGAAGCAGCATAAAGTAGAAAATCCAATTTACTTTATGCCGATAATTGAAAGTGCTCTTGGTGTAATTAAATCTTATGAAATTGCTTCTGCATCAAAAAATAATTGTGCACTTGCAATCGGACTTGAAGATTACACGGCAGATATCGGAACACAGCGCACAAACGATGGACGCGAAAGTATTTTTGCAAGACAGATGCTTGTTAACGCTGCAAAAGCTGCCGGTATTCAGGCAATTGATACAGTATTTTCTGACGTTTCTGATATGGAAGCTTTACGACAAAGTGTTTTAGAAGCCAAAGCATTGGGATTTGAAGGCAAGGGTTGCATTCATCCAAGACAATTAAAAGTTGTTCACGAAGCTTTTGCTCCAACTGCAGAAGAGATTGAGAAAGCAAAGAAAATTGTTCAAGCATTTGAAGAAGCTGAGAAAAAAGGTTTAGGTGTTGTATCTCTTGGAAGTAAAATGATTGATCCGCCGGTAGTAAAAAGAGCTTTGCGTACAATTGATTTAGCGATCTTAAATAAATTGTTAGATAAAAATTGGAGGAAAACACAATAGTACACTGATTGAACTGATTTATTATGATTTTTTAGGATCATAATTAATCATAATCATCTTATAAATCAGTGTACCATTATTCAAAGGATTAAATATGGAATTAATAAAAAACGCAGCAGGAAGATTTGTTCCTACAGAAGTAAACGGACAACAACAAATTCCTTTTAAGGGAGTTGATAAATACAAACCAACAGGAGTAAAGGCGAAACCACCGATTCGATCCTGCATTGATTATCCGTCTGACGGAAACAAAGTTGTTAAAGATTTAAAGACCGCTCTAAAGAAAGCTGGACTTAAAGATGGAATGACAATTTCAACTCATCATCATCTTCGCAACGGTGACGCTGTTACAAATATGTTGTTTGATGTTGTTAAAGAAATGGGAATAAAAAATATCCGCTGGTTTCCAACCGCTTCCTTTCCTGTTCATACACATTTAATAAAATATCTTGAAGATGGAACAATTCATCACATAGAAGGAAGTATGAACGGTCCGCTTGGCAAATTCACTTCTGAAGGAAAGATGAAAGGAGTCGGAGTTCTTCGTTCACACGGAGGAAGATATCAGGCAGTGCAAGACGGAGAAGTTCACATTGATATAGCAGTAATTGCAGCACCAACCGCAGACCCATTTGGAAACGCAACCGGAGATCGCGGAAAATCCGCTTGCGGACTAATTGGTTTTTCACTCGCTGATTCTGAATACGCCGAAAGAGTTATTGTTGTTACGGATAATCTTATTCCATTCCCATGTGTTCCCTGGCAGATTCAAGGTAACAATGTTGATTATGTTGTTGAAGTCGAGTCGCTCGGTGATCCCGCAAAAATAGTTTCGGGAACAACTGAAGTAACTAAATCACCTGATCGTTTATTGATTGCTGAGTA